>JAVVET010000068.1:0-15572 GCA_032251235.1 Wenzhouxiangellaceae bacterium | reverse complement strand
GCGCTAATCCGACCTACGCTCTGATAAAAGTAAGTCGCCTGCAAGCGCGAAGCGCTTTTGACTTTCAGTTTTCGATTTTTGGCTTGAAAACAGCAGCGTAAAATCGGGACACGGAACCTGCGTCTGCAGTGTGAGGCCAATGGACGACGGCTCGAGCCCGCAGCGACAGAACAAAAGGCAAAGCCACTGGACCCCGGATCGAGCCCGGGGCGACAAGAGAACAGTCAAAGCCACTGGACCCCGGGTCAGGCCCGGGCCGAAGCGCGGCTGGCGAAAGCCGAACAAAAAGCGCTAAACTGGCGAACCTATTATCCCGGCGCAGTTTTTGTCTTCTTCAACCCGCTTTGATGATCTGACCAACATTGCGCATGCGCTGCGCCTGCAGGCTGACGATCGGCCCGATGGGGTGGCCTTGATCGTGCCGCTCAAGCGAGTGGGCGGGCGCTGGACCGATCGGCGTTATACCTATCGTCAGCTCAACGACCTGTCGGACCGGCTGGCGATCGGGTTGCGGCTGCGGGGCATTGGGGCGGGGGCGCGGGTGGCTTTGATGGTGCCGCCTTCGCTGGAGTTTTTTGCGCTGTTCTTCGCCTTGTTCAAGGCCGGCTGCGTGCCGGTTCTGATCGACCCCGGCATCGGCCTGAAATCACTCAAGGCCTGTCTCGGCGAGGCCCGGCCCGAGGCCTTTATCGGCGTTACCCGGGCGCAGCTTGCGCGCATCGTGCTGGGCTGGGCCAGGGGGCATGTCAAGCGCTCGGTCACGGTCGGCCCGCGGCCGCTGTTTCGCGGCTTGCACTACCTTGACCTGCTGACTGAAAATGCGTCCGATTTCGTGCCCGTCGAAACCAGCCCCGAGGCGCCGGCGGCTATTCTGTTCACGTCCGGTTCTACCGGCATTCCGAAAGGCGTGGTGTACCGGCACCGCCATTTCGTGGCCCAGGTTCGGCTGGTGCGCGACACCTACGGCATTCGCTCAGGCGAGGTCGATCTGCCTACTTTCCCGCCTTTTGCACTGTTCGACCCGGCGCTGGGGATGACCACGGTGATCCCGAAAATGGACTTTACTCGTCCGGCCAAGGTCGACCCGGAAATGCTGGTCAGCCTGATCGACCAGTACGGCGTGACCAACCTGTTCGGCTCGCCGGCGCTGATGAATACGCTGAGCCGATACCTGGAGCAAAACGGAACTCGGCTGCCGGGGCTCAAGCGCGTCCTTTCGGCCGGCGCGCCGGTGTCTCCGGCCGTGGTCGAGCGGATGCACCAGGCGCTCGACCCCAGTGCAGACCTGCATACGCCCTACGGTGCCACCGAGTGTCTGCCGGTGGCCAGCATCGGCGGTCACCAGTTGATGGATGGCCTGTCCGACGGCAATCGCAAGGGTTTGGGAATCTGCGTCGGCAAGCCGCTGCCGGCCAACCGGGTGCGGGTCATTCGCATTACCGACAAGCCGCTTGCCAGGCTGGCCGACTCGGTCGTCGTCGACGCCGGCGACATCGGCGAAATCTGCGTTGCCGGACCCACGGCCACCGACACCTACTGGCAGCGCGACGCCCAGACCCGGCTGGCAAAAATGGTCGACGACAACAAGGTCGTCTGGCACCGAATGGGCGACCTGGGCTGGTTCGACGAACAGGGCCGCCTGTGGTACTGCGGCCGAAAATCCGATCGGGTCGTGACCGAATCCGGAACCCTGTTCACCGAATGCGTCGAAGGCGTGGTCAACGCCGTGTCCGGCGTCTACCGCAGCGCGCTGGTCGGCATCGGCGACAACAATCGCCAAACCCCGGTCGTCATCGTCGAACCGGAAGCAGGCCAGGCCGCAAAAAAACTGGTCAGGCGAGTACGCGAACGTCTGCAACTGAACGACCTCACTGCCGGAATCAAGCACGTCGCCTCCCACAAATCCCTCCCGGTCGACATCCGCCACAACGCCAAGATCAACCGAAAAAAACTTGCCGAATGGGCCGCCGGTAAATTCGGAATAGAAGACTGAAATCCCGTGTCTACTTTAGCGGGGTCGGTCTAAACCAACAACCAACAACCAATAAACGAACAACCAACCCCTAAAACCCCCCAACCACCCGAAACGCCGCAACATTCTCCAAACGGTCATCCACCGGAACCCCGCCAACCTCCACCCACGCATGCGACCGGAAGGTCTGGGCCGAGCCGGCAATGCCGATCCGGAAATCGTTAGCCTGCCCGCAAGAATGCATCCACCACGAAAGCGCCAGCGAGCGCGCCAGGCACTTGCACCCGGGCAGGCGTGCGCCAATGCGTAAAATCGCGGTGGCACGGCGCTGCCAAAGCACACTGTCGAACTCCGTCGAATCAGCCGGCAAATCGCGAACCGTCCAGCGCCGCAAGCGCTTCACGCCGAAAACCGGCAAACCCGCCCAAACCAGGACAATGCGCGGCAACGCCTGAAACAGCGCCAGCCAGTCGGCCCGCCCCAGGCCAAGAATGCGGCCCAGGCGATTTGGATGGGTTTTATTCATGGTCGACATGGTAGCCGTTTCCTCGTGGTGAACGGCCCCGTAAGGGTTCCTTTTGTGGCGCCAAAAGGAACCAGAAACGCTCGTGCCGGCGAAGCAGCCCGGACCTGCGGTGCTCGGTCCAGGCGGGGCCTGGGAGTGTTGCAGTAGAACAGCTGGTGAACGAGGCGGCCGCTACCTGCTGCAGCCCTGATCCGGAAAAGGCTGTGCTCCTCGGCTGCTTCGAGGCAGAAGGGTCAAGAACAACTTCAACTGCAACGTCAGCTTCAACTTCAACTTCAAATGCAACTCCACCGGATTGGTTTCGTAGGGTGGTATAAGCGCAGCGCATCCACCCTACAAAAGCCAGAACAAAAGTCAGAACCACGCGGCTTCGGTATATTTTGTCTCGACGCCAAAGGCGAGGCCCTTGACCCACGATTTTGACTGTCTGAAACCTGAAAGCTGAAACCTGAAAGCTGTTTTTTAACGACTCCTCGCCCCGATCTGCCGTCACCTAACACCTAAAACCTAACACTTAAAACGCGCGGAAGGCGTCAACGCGCCAACCGGCGCCCCCGCCCTTAAACCAACAACCAACAACAAACCAACCAACAACCAAACCTACCGCGCCTTCCTCCGGTGCCACCGCAAGATCCTGTGCGCGTTGGCCAGCACGACCTGGTATCCGAGCAGCAGCGCGGCTGCCAGCGAGAACATCAGCCATTGTGGCCACGCCTGTTGCCAGGCGACGATGCCGAACAGGGCGGTGGCGAAGACCATGGCGTGAATGATGTGGACGACGCTGGAGACCCGGTAGCGGCAGCGCCGCAGGATGTGATGCAGGTGGGTGCGGTCGGCTGCGAACGGGCTTCGGCCCAGGCGCAGGCGGCGGAAGAACAGGGCCAGCGTGTCCATGCCGGGGATGATCAGGATCCAGGCGATTGTGATCGGGAATACATCGGCACCCTGGTGCGTACCCATGGCAATCGCCAGCCAGGCGATGGCAAAGCCGAGCACCATGCTGCCGGTATCACCGAGAAATGCCGTGGCGCGCGGGCGGCCGGGCAGGCGCAGGTTGTGGATCAAAAAACCCAGCGTGGCCAGTGCCAGCAGCAGCGTGATGGAGACCAGGCCCGCCGCTGCGCCGTCGAGTGCGCCGGCCAGTGCCAGCATCAGCAGGATGATCAGCGCAATGCCGCCGGCCAGGCCGTCGAGGCCGTCGGCCATGTTGATGGCGTTGATCATGAAGACGACACAGGCGATCGTGAACGGACCCGAAAACGGTCCCAGCCCAACCATCCCGAATTCGGCGCCGAATACCGGGCCGATGGTGTGGATTTCCAGGCCGCCGCCGTACACCATCAGGGCCGATACGCCGACCTGGATCAGCAGGCGCGCCAAGGCTGGTATCTCGATGAAATCATCGACCAGGCCCATCGTCAAAAGGATCATCATCCCGGTGATCAGGCTCCAGCACGGCAGCCAGGGCATGCCGACCAGCACCAGGCCGACGATGAAACCTGCGAAGATCCCCAGTCCGCCGGTCAGCGGGGTGGGGTTGTCGTGTCGTTTGCGGTGATCCGGGTGGTCGATCAGTCCAATTCGTATGGCCGGCCCGTTCATGGCCGGTATCAGCGTGGATGCGACTAAAAAGGACACCACCAGCGCCAGGCTGGTTTGTATTTCGATAAACATTGAATCCCCATTATGTTGCGATGAATTGCAAATCCTGCCGCCAGTAACACATGCTCCCTGCCCGGAGTATAGATTAGACGGTCCGTAATTGCACCCCGTGGGCGGTTTTCTTTTCGCGCCGTTTTTTGGGCTGCAGCAACGTGCCGATAAATACCGCAAGTACCACCTGCGTGGCCGGTATGTGCCAGCTGAAATCGCCCAGCGCAATCAGCGCCTGGGCGGTCAGGCCGGCATACAGCGGAATGGTCTCGCGGCTCAGCCGTGCGCTGCGCCACAGCGCGACCAGCACCACGCCCAGCAGGCCGGCGCCGACGATGCCCATCTCCAGCAGCCATTGCAGCAGGTCGTTGTGCGCGTAGTCGTACCAGCCGCTCATGTCGCCGGGCTGAATCTGCTTGAACACCGCCTCGAAACCGCCAAGGCCGACGCCGCTGAACCACCATTGCGCCGGCAGATCAGTGAGCATCAGCGAAAACACCTCGATGCGGCCTTCCTCCATCGAGGTCACGGCCAGGCGCTCGGCCAGCGGCGTCAGGCCGTACCAGGTGGCCGCGACCAGCGCGCCGAACGCGGTGGCATACATCGGCCACACGGCCACCGGGCGCAGGCGGGTGCGAAAGCGTGTCCACAGCACCAGCCCGACCAGCATGCCGCCGACGCCGGCCGCGCTGCCCAGCCGCGAGGCCGAGCCCAGTAGTGCCGCGCCGATGATCGCACCGCAGATCACGCTGCCGGCCACGCGCATTTCGAACGGCAGCTTGCTCATGCCCGGCATGCCGTGGCGCCACCAGACCGAGATCACCAGCGGCCAGGTCAAGGCCAGGTAGCCGGCAAACAGGTTGCGGTTGCTGAAGCTGCCGTGCACGAAATCGACGTTGTGGCGCGGCCAGACGCCGAAAATCATCTCCGACCCGGTCGCGTGCGACACCAGCCCATATAGCGCCTGGAACAGGGCCGAGGCCACCACCACCAGCCACAGGATGTTGCGATGCGCCGGTTTCAGCGCGCACACGCTCCAGGCAATCACCATCAGCGCCATGAAAGTGGCCCAGCCGCGAAGCGTTGCGGCCGGGTTCGGCGACCATTGGCCGGGGCTGGTTTCGCCCTGCCACAGGGCATTGGGATAAGGCCCGAACAGCCGTGCCAGGCCTTCGACCGGCAGCACCTGCAAAACCACGACGGCGCTCAATACGGCGCTGAAAATCCACCAGCTCAGCGGCGCCGGCGGCAGGCCCCGGGCCGGGCGGATGGCGTAGCCGATCAGCGCGATCAGCAGCGCGGCGCCGACCAGCACCAGGCCGCTGCTGGTCAGCGTGGCCGCGGTTCGATGCCCCATCAGCATCGGCAGCGTCAGCACCAGCGCGCCGATCAGCGCCAGCAGCACCAGGCTTCGGGGTGAAGATGGGTATTCAGGCGCCGACATCAGTGTTCCAGTCGCCGGATTTTCAGCGCGCCGTCGCGCCCGCTCAGCTGCAAAACGCTACGGCCGCTGCGCACTTTTTCGATGCGCTGGTCGCTTCGGATGACGATTTCCAGGTCCACCTCGGCGCGCCACTGCTCGCCGTCGCGCTCCAGTCGCTGCATGTACAGCTTGACCCGGCGCTCCGGCGAGCGCTCGAACAGTTCGCGAAAATGCTCGGCCAGTTCCTTGCTGCCGCGCAGCTTGTCGAGGCGGGCATCGTCTGAAAACAGCGACACCAGGCCGGGCAGGTTGCCGGATTCGAGCGCGGCATGAAACGCCGACAGCAGTCGGCCGGCCGGGTGGGCGGCGAAAAACCCCAGCTGCAGTTCACCGTCGGGCAGCGGCGGCGCAGTTCTTGCCATTGCCGGGCTGGCCGTTTCCGGTGCGGCGCGCGCCGGGCCGGCCGGCTCCATGTCGACGGTCTCGATATCGGCTGGCCCCGTGTCGGGCGGTCTTTTGTCGACGGCCGGCAGTTCGCCGACCACTTGACGCGACGCAGTCGCAGCCAGCGTTTCGGCTGCAGCGCTCGTCGCCGGCCCGGCGATGCCCGATTCGGCGGCCACGAGCGCCCGCGCCGGGTCCTGCGCCGGGTCCGCATCAAGCTTCGGATCCAAGCCTGATTTTTGAGCTTCGGCCACTGCCGCATAGGCCCTGTCATTGCCCGGCGCTGCGGTCGTGTTCGAGTCGGCAGCGGCCATCGACGAGGCTTGTTCGGCGTTCGGCGTCGGCTCGACAAGGCCGGGCTGTTCGGCCTCAAGCTGTGCCACGACCGGTTCGCTTGTTCGAGCCGGCTTCACTGTCGGGGTGGTTCCTGGCTCTGCTTGCGCTTGCGACGATTCGCGCACCGGGCCGGATGCGGCTGTCGAAACCGGTGCCGAAGCCTGGTCTTGCTCGTGTTCAGCAGTCGCCGGCACTTCGCCGGTGGGGCTTTCCAGCTGCGAGACCATCCGGCCGTATAGCCTTTCGGTATCGGTCTTCAGGCCCATGGCGCGCAGCTGCTCGTCGACCGTGGGCAGTGTGTCGGCCTGGCTGACGCCGTCGGACGCCGGGTTCATGGCCCGGCGGGCCGCGATCAGCAGCGCGCTAACTTCGTGGTCGGTATCGGCACCGGCCTGTATCCCGGTCTGGCTGCTGTCGCGGCCATCGCCGCGCCGAGCGCGATTGCCGTCACCGGCCGCATCGGCCTGTGGCCGCGGATCTGCTGGCGCAGGCGTATCCAGCGCCAGCGTTGAGGCCGGGCCATCTTCAAGCGCGCCCGAACCGTTGTCCGGCTGCAGCTCGTTTGCACTGGGCGCCGATCGGCCGGAACCGGCTGAAAGCGTAGATTCGGCATTGGCCGCGACGCCTTGTCCGGTCCGCTCGGCAGCATTGCGCGCCTGGCGGGCCTGGTCGATGTTCGGGCCGGGCGCCAGCCACAGGTTTGCCACCGGCAGCAGGGCCAGCACGGCCAGACCGCCGATGATCTTGTGGGCCAGGTAGCGGTCCCGGCCAAAGCGTCTGCGCAGGCCAATCGCAAAGCGCCGAAAGCGGCGCTTGCCCTGCGGCTCCGGCGCTTCGCGATAGGCCGGGCGCGCATTCCTGCCGGGGCCAGGCGCTGCTGGCGCGGTGCCTTCCGGGTCGTGCTTGAACCGACCGTAGGCCTGGTGCACGGCCTGCGAGCGATCGGTCAGCCAGTCCGACATTTCCGGAAAGCGGTCGGGGTGGAAGGCGCTGGCCAGCCGGCGAAAGCGGATGCGCCGGGTGCTGGTCGGTTGATCGAAGCCCAGGCCGGCGGCATCCTCGTCCAGTTCGCCGTTATCGAACAGCACCTCGTCGAGCCGGTACAGCACCATGCGCAGCAGCACCGGGTCGTCGTCGGGCCGCGCCAGATGCACGCTGTTTTCCTCGATGTCGCGCCGGTACGAGCCGGTCAGCCAGGCCAGCAGCGGGTCCATCTGCTCCAGCGACAGGCGCGGGTTTTCACCGGCCCGCAGTTGTTCCAGCAAGGCGTGCAGTTCGCTCATCCGGGTGCGGCCACAAACGCCGGCAGCGCCTCGATCGGCGCCTCGATCGGTTGCAGCGAAAGGCTGTCCAGCCACAGTCGGCCGTCGATATTGCGGTCAAAGGCCTCGGTACGATCGCGCCGGAGCTGCAAGCGCAGCAGCGTGGCCTGTCCGGACACTTGTTCGGGCGCTTGTTCAGACACTTGGACGGGCGCTTGTTCCGGCACCTGGAAGTCAATCGAAAATGCCTGCCAGTCGAAATTCGGCTGCGGCAGCGCCAGCTTTTCGCTCAGCCCGCCCTCGGCGGTCAGCAACAAGTACGGCAGGGCCCGGGTGGTCAGTCGTTCGGCGCGCCAGGCGCCGGAAAGCCGGTAATGGCCGCCGGCCCGGGCCGGCATCAGGATCCACGGCGCGGCCAGGTGGATGTTTTCCTTGCCGTTGAACTCGATCTTCAGGCTGGCCGGTTCGGAGGCCGCCACGTCAAGGTCGCGCTCGATGCGCACGCCGGCCGGCGCACGGCTGCGCCAGTTCAGCGCGATGTCGGAGCCCAGCTCGCGCGAGAAGCTGCCGTTGGCGACGCCGGACTGCACGTGCCGGTCGCGGCTGGACCACAGCGTGAACGCGCTGGCGATGTCGCCGGTTTCGAGCAGCAGCTGAACGTAGTCGAGAAAGGCCGCGTCATCCAGGCCCGGCCTGGGCTCGAAGCGCTGCCAGGCCGCCTCGGCCAGTTCGCGGTCGCGCTGCACGCGCGCCACGGCCATGGCCTGGGCAAGATAAACCGGCCCGGCCGGCAATACGCGGTCGATGCGCTCGCCGGGCTGGTCGATCCAGCGCCGGGCAATGAACAACGCCTGTTCGGTATCGCGCGGATATTGGTCCAGCCATTGCCGGAGCTGGCGCTCGGCCAGCTCGGGCTGGCCGGTTTCCAGCGCAATCTGGGATGCTGCCCACAGCGCCTCGCGCTCGAAGGGCTGGCTGGCGTGCGCCTTTCCAAGCAGACCGGCGACCGGGTCCAGCCGGCCGGCGCGGGTCAGTATCCGTGCATGGTCCAGCCACTGGCCGGAATCGATCGGATAGCGCGGCGCCGCGGCCTGGATGGCCTGCAACGCGGTGTCCGGGTCGGCCAGCCAGCCGTTGCCGGCGGTTCGCGCCAGCTGGCGCCAGCCGTATCCGCCCCAGGGCTGGGGCAGGGTGAGTGCGGTCGGGCTTGTCGGCGCGTCGAACTGTCGCGCCTGGCGATAATTCAGGTAATCGGCCAGCATGATGTAGGCCGCCGGTGCCAGCAGCATGGCCGGCAGCAATGCGGCCAGCCGGGTTTTGAAGGCCTTATTCAATGTGCAGCGCCGGTGGCGTGCGCGCAAACCTGCGTGGCCGGGCCTGGCGTGGCATCTGAAACAGCCGACCGTGTGCGGCCCGGACCGTCCGCGCGGTCAGGCGCTGCCGCCAAGCACCCTGGTTTCGATTGCTTTGCCGCCGTCATCTTCGTCCTCATCGGATTCGTAGTTGTAATAATAGGATGAGTAGTACGCATAATCCGGGCTGTCCAGGTCGACCGCGTTCAACACCACGCCCAGCACCGGCGCACGAACCTGGGCCAGCCGGCGCATGCTGGTCTTGATCGTGTCCTTGGCCGTCTTGCCGGCCTGGGTCACAACGATAACGCCGTCGACCAGGCGCGACAGCACCATCGAGTCGGCCAGCCCCAGGATGGGCGCGGTATCGATAATCACGTGGTCGAAGGCGCGGCCGTTCATGGCCACGATCTTGCGCATGCGTTCCGAGCTCAGCAGTTCGGCCGGGTTTGGCGCCGAGGGCCCGCTGGGCATCAAAAACAGCCCCTCGACGTCGGTCGCGAGAATCGACGAGCTTTCATTGGCATCGGTCTGCTTGCCGGCAATGCGGTTGGTCAGGCCCGGGCTTTGCGGCTTGCCGAAATCGCGATGCAGACGCGGCTTGCGCAGGTCGGCATCGATGAGCAGCACGCGCGAACCGTTTTGCGCCATCACCGTGGCCAGGTTGATCGATGTCGTGGTCTTGCCGTCGCCCGGCCCGGGGCTGGTCACCAGGATGGTATTGGGCATGCCCTCGGGCGTGGAAAACATCAGGCTGGTGCGCAGCGAGCGGAACGCCTCGGATACCGACGACTTCGGAAAGCGCGCGCTGTAGTGGCCCACGGCGCGTTCGGGCAGCGAAAACTGGCTGTTGTCCTCGCGCATGGCCTTGGCCTTGACCATCGGCACCAGGCCCAGCACCGGCCGGCCGGTCAGCGCCTCGAGGTCTTCGGTGCGGTGGATGCTGGAATCGAAGAACTCCAGCACCAGCGCCAGGCCAACCCCGCCCATCAGTCCCAGCACCAGTGCCAGCGCCAGGTTGCGGCTCAAGACCGGCTTGAACGGCCCGCCCGGCGGCAGCGCAGAGTCGATGATGGCAATGTTGTTGGCCTGCACGCCGGCGGCCACGCCAATTTCCTTCATGCGCTGCAGCAGGCCGTCGTAGAGCTCGCGGTTGGTTTCAAAATCGCGCTTGAGAATGTTGTATTGCACCGCCTGCTGGTTCAGCGCCAGGATGCCGCCCTCGCGCGTCTCGATTGCCTCGCGCAGCGATTCGGCCTCGCTGCTCAGGCTGTTGTAGCGGCTTAAAATGCCGCGAATGGCCAGCGTGCGCTCCTCGGCGATCTGGTCGGAAATCTCATCCATCTGGTTGCGCAGCTCGACCAGCGTTGGGTAATCCTCCTTGAAGCGCTGCGACAGGCTGGCATACTCGGTGGCCATGCCGGCGCGCTGGTTGCGCAGCGCGCGAATTTCCTCGCTGCCGTTGACCAGGCTGATGTCGGCGGCCTGGCCGCGCTCGATCATGTTCTTGTAGCTGCCCAGCGTAATCAGCTCGGTTTCCACGTCGCTCAGGCGCTGGTTCAAATCGTTGAGCGTGCTGGTGGCCATGCTCACGCGCTGGTCCAGGTCGGCCACCTTGTTGCGCTGGGCAAAATCCAGCAGCGCCTGGTCGGCGCGCTCGATGGAAATGCGCATGTCGGCCAGTTGGTCTTCCAGGAAATCGCGCGCCTGGCTGCCGGCCGCAAAGCGCCGCTGCATGCTCGAACGCGTGTACTCGGCGACCACCGCGTTGGCCATTTCGGCGGCAAAGCCCGGGTCAAAGGCCTCCACGCTGACCTTGACCAGGTTCGAATTGCGCACCGGCTCGATCTCGATGCGTGAGCGCAGCGCGCCGGCCGCGGCGCGGATGGCCCGCTCGCGCTTCTGTTCGGCCGAAAGGCCGCCGATCTCGGCCGTGCGGTTCGGTGTCAGCGCGTTTTTGATCGCGCCCGGCAAACCCTTCAATTCACCGATCAGGCTGCGCTGGCGAATTTCACCGGTCAGTTCCGGGTGGTTTTCCACGCCCTCGTTGCGCACCACGGCCTCGGCCAGCCCGCGCGAACGCAAAATTTCATACTGGGTGGTGTAGAACTGCTGCTGGCCCAGGTAACCGCCCTGGTCACCCGAAAAGTCGGCGTATTCCAGGATCTGGTTGTTGGGCGGGGTGATCTGTACCGCCGCGGTGGAGCGGTATACCGGCACCATCAAAATGGTCGAAAGCAGCGTCGCCACGACAATGATCATCACCACGCTCAGCACCATCCAGCGGCGCTTGAGCAAAATGCGCCAGTACTCGCGAAGATCGATCGTGTCATCGTCTTCCAGCCGAGCCTGCATTGGATCGTACTGCACCATCTGGCCCGAAGCCGCGCTAACCGGCTTCAAATGCCGCCCCGGCTCGTCGTCGTAAATTTCCTTGCTCATCGCTCCGCCCGGTTACTAATACTATTTAAATGCATGTTTGCGCTAAAAACGCGCCGAAGGCGCAGTTTTAGGTTTTGAACGCACCTAACACTTAAAATGCGCAGTTTTAGGTGTTAAGTGATTAAGTTTTAAGTAAAAGCAAAATCACCGAATCAAACTGCCCAACATCAATACAGGCAAAGTTTTTGGTTTTGAATGCACTTAACACTTAAAACGCGCCGCAGGCGCAGTTTTGGGTTTTGAACGCACCTAACACCTAAAACCTAACACTTAAAACGCGCCGCAGGCGCCAAAAACCTGTTTTTAACCAACGAGTTCGAGTTAAAGCGGTCTGAATCCAAGCATCACAATGCGCCCAAGGCCACTCCACATGCCAACCCACGCGGTTTTGATCGGGCCATTATCGACCAGAACAATGTCACCGTCGCCAAGGGTGATGTCAGCGTTGGGTGATTCGCGGATATCTTCCATGGCAACCACCTGCTGCTTCCATTCGCCGGTAACAGCGTCACGCCGGAGTACGGCGATATTGTTGCGTTTGGCCTCGAAGCTCAGTCCGCCGGCCATGGTTATGGCCTTGAGCACGGTGGTAGCGCCGCGCTGCTGGTACACGCCGGGCCGTTCGACCGCGCCTTCGACGAAGATCGATCCGGCTCGCGGCACGTTGACCAGCGCCGATTCGCCCAGCACCACGTTCATTTCCGGTTGGCCCTGGGTCAGGTCATCCAGCGCAATGGCCAGGCTGCGCGTGCCCAGCTGGCCGGTCTCCGGGTTGCGGATGCGGTCGCTCAGGTACACGTAGGGGCCGGCATTTTCGCTGAGCCCGCCGGCCATGGCCAGCGCCTCGATCAGCGTAATCTTGCGTTGCGTGTTGTACACCCGCGGCTGCGAAACCGCCCCTACGGCGGTGAACTGCTGGCTGCGAAATTCCATCACCGAAATGCTGATTTGCGGATTGCGCAGGTATTCCTCGCCGTAGCGGCGGGCCAGCAGATCCTCGGTTTCCTTCAGCGTGTAGCCCGAAACCTCGGCCTCGCCGATCAACGGCAGGCTGACCCGGCCCATGCCGTCGATGCGGAAGTTGCCGGAAAGCTCCTCGACGCCAAAGACCTTCATGGTAATTTCATCGCCCGGACCGAGCCGATAAACAGATTCGCTGGTGTCGGTGCTGACAGCCATCGACAACAGTTGCTGGTTCAGGCCTTCGATATCCTCGCTGCCAACGTACTGGCTTTGAAACTCCTCGAAGCTCATCGAGTCGCCGTCGTCGGCCTGGCGGGATGCGCAGGCGCCAAGAAGCAGGGCCAGCAGCAGAATGGAAAATCGGGTGATGATTGTGTTCAATTGATCCTCTCGAAGAATTCTCGGTGGTTCTCCAGGTTTCGGGGCGGGCCGTCGCTGTGGCTCAGGTCGGTGTAAGCAAAGCCGGAGCGATCTTCATCGCTCCGGCGTCGATCGACCATGAAAAATCAGGCACCAGGCAGGTGGAAGTGATGATTGTTCCATGCGACTGCCGCATGAAAGTACTCAATCGAAATTGCTCAATTCGATCGTGATGACTGGCAGCCGTCGATAATCTCTTTACGGAGAAACCGGTTGGCGATCGTTGTCGTCATCGGCCGCGTCAACCCCGATGTAAACGGCAACGGCACCGGCGGCAACCGTTATTGCGCCACCAATAATCCTGTCGTTCCACCAGTAGCCTGCGATGCGGCGTTCGACCACGTCCAGGTAAACGAACTGCTCGATCTGGCCGGTCTGGCCGTCGAGGTAGCGGATTTCATAGTCGCCCGGTTGACCAGGAGCGGTAAATTCAAGCACCTGGCCTTCGTCGGTGTTGATCACCGATTCGAACTCGTCAGGCGCGGCGCCGGATTTTGAAACCACCACGTAATCACCCTCGGCCGCCTGTTCGGAGGTCCAGCGGATGCGAAATTCATCGCCAGTGCCCACGCGCTCGGGAGATTCGATGCGAATCAGGCCATTGGCCGCGGTGCGCGGGCCGCTTTGCGTTTTAATCGTGCTGGCCGGCAAGTCGAGCAGGCCAATCGTTTCGCCGGCCGAAACCTGGTATCGCGCCGAATGGCCATTGACCACGTGCAGGGCGCCGGACTGAACCTCGACCCTCATATTGCCGTCGCCCAGCCGCTCCACGGTGCCGACGAACTCGCCGCCACTATTGACATTCAGGCGCTGCGCTTCGGGCGAGGCGGTGGTCAGCGTAAAATTGCCCACCTGCAGGCGCAGCTGCTGGCCGGCGTCGGGCAGGGCGTACAGAATCTTGCCGCTGATCACTTCGCCCGAAACCAGGCCGTCGTCGTCGAGCGAAATCGTGGCAGAACTGTCTTCCTGGAATCCGATACCGCCGCCGTCGCGCAGGTTCAGCACCGCCACGCCGGAGCGCGTACGGATGCTGTCGCCGGAAAACCAGGTGTAGGTCGGCTGGCTCATGCGAACGAATCGATCGTCGCCGGCCGCGCGAATTTCAAATGGCCCATCGGCCTCCAGCGAACCCACGGGTGCGGCAAAGCACGACCCGGCAGCCAGCATCAAGCCGAACGAAAAACTCAAGGTTTTCAATGTTTTCATGTAATCAATATCCCCATGTCAGCAACGCGGTGAAGTGAATTTTCAGTTGCCTGAAAAACCAGAGCAAGACTGCTTCTTGCTGGTTTTCGTGATTTATCGTTTATTCAATAAGATACAAATGATTCTTGATCGTCGAAAAACGCACTCAAAAAAGCCCATGGACGAACCATATCACAGGAAGGCAATAAATAAATCGAAAAATTGAATCATTCACGACCAAACGTTCAGCCGCCAGACGATAAGTGCCGGGACGGCGCTGTTTTAGGTTTTAAGTGATTAGGTTTTACGTAAAAACCAGACCCGAGACACCCAAGCCCACCCGAATCCGGTGCGAATTTGACGCCACCTGAAGCCTGACACCTGGAACGGTGCCCGGGCCGGGCCCTTGACATTGCCTTCGAAACCGCAGACGAGGCTGTTGATCTTGATGCCCGGTTTTGAATTGACCTGAAACCTTACCGGCCTCGCGCCGTGTCTCAGTATTTGGCTCTACTGGTTGAACTGGCGCTTTTGCAGGGTGGATAAGCGCAGCGCATCCACCCTACTGAGACACAGCGCGAGCAGCCTGGACCAACAACCAACAACGAACAACCAACAACGAACCAACCCACAACAACAAACCTGCTACCCTCCCAACCCAATCCGTTCAAACAGTGAACAAAACTCGACCGGCAATCGGCAATTGCCCAACGAGTCAAAAAACCCGGGGAGGGGTATCGATGAATTTGAAATGGCGTGCAGTCTACTGCAAGCCCCGGCAGGAAAGCCGGGCCTACCTGAACCTGCTCAACCAGGAATACGACGTGTTCCTGCCCAGGCTGCGCTCGCGCAAGCGCATTCGCGGCGCCGACACGGACCTCGTAGAACCCATGTTCCCGCGCTACCTGTTCATCGCGCTGGCCGATTACCGCCACGACTGGAGCCCCATCCGCTCCACCCGCGGCGTCGTCGGCCTGGTGCGACTGGGCGACGAAGTCCCCATCGTGCCCGCGGATCTCATCGAAGAACTCAAAACCCGTCACGATGAAGGCGGCGCCGTCGACGTCACAGCCGCCGGCCGGTTCAAGCAAAACGACCCGGTAGAAATCACCGCCGGCCCCTTCGCCGGCTACCGCGGCCTGTTCGAAGCCGCCACCGGCAAGCACAGAGCCGCCATCCTGCTCGAAATCCTCAACCAGCAAAGACGGATACAAATCCCCAACCGCGACTTCCAGAAAACAGCGACATAGCGGCCCGCCAGGCCGAGTTTTAGCGCCAAACGGCGCCGTGTAAAGAGATCAAGAAGGCCGCCGCAGGCGTCGCTTTTGACCTTTTTCAGCCGAACGGCACCGCTTTCGTAGGAGCGCCCTCTGGTCGTGAAGGTGCCGGAACGGCACCGTTTTAAGTGTTAAGTGATTAAGTTTTAAGTAAAAACCAAACCCGCCACAACCCCGCCCAAGCCAGGTTTTGAACGCACCTAACAGCTAAAACGCGCCCCCGGCGCCCCTGCGCCCCGGCGCCCCAATCCTACCGATTTTCAACCAACAACCAACAACCAACAACCAACAACCAACAACGAACAACCAAAAAAGCC
>JAVVET010000067.1:0-16315 GCA_032251235.1 Wenzhouxiangellaceae bacterium | reverse complement strand
GCCGCTCAATCCTATGCCGATCAAAAACACCGGCGTTTCAAGCGCGGCGATTGATCAGCAGCCAAAAAAAACCCGGCAACCAAAGTGGTTGCCGGGCTTTGCGAGCGTGCAAGTCGATCGATGCGGTGAAATCAGATAGCGCGACGCACGATCACCAGGCCAAATCCGGCCACCAGCATCATCAGGATAGCCATCGCCCACGGGCTGTTGACATTCACGGCCTGGGATTCGGGCAATGGTCCTCCTGCCAGCGGTTCGAAATCACCCGAGGCGCTCATCACCACCCAACCGAGGTTGCCATTGTTGAAAAAGTCGGTATGGTCGACGAAACCGCTGCCATTGTCGGCGAACTGCCGGCCCAGGGGACGCGCGACGCCGTCCCAAAGCGTCGTGGCCACTTCGCTGTTGGGTTCGAAATCGTTGAACGTGATTGCCACGAAAAACGGGCCGGTGACCACCGACTCAAGTGTAGCCGCGAGGTTGTAGGTTGCCGAGGCATCCATGTTCAGTACTTGCTGAACGCTTTCGATGGCTGCTGCCGGGCCGGCGGTGGGGTCGCCGGGGGTTGCCAGCGGGTGGACGGAAATGGTGTAGGTGGTGGTCCCAATCCCGGTCTCGCCGTTCGGCGAGGAGAACGCGGTGCCGTCGGCGACAAGGAATGTCGCGCCGGACAGCCGGAACTGCTGACCGCCGAAGCTTCCTGCGCATCCCGGGTCGCCGGGATCGCCGGTGCCGGTCGGGTCGACCAGAACGGCATGGGTGCCACCTTCGCTCCAGCCAAGAAAGCCGCTGGTTATGCTGCCTTGCGGGTTGTCGACCACACAGCCGATGACGCCGCTAGGCTGCTCGGGTACTGCCGGAGCGTTTACCAGGCTATCGGCGGTCACTTGGGCCAGGGACAGGCTGGACGCGGCCAGCGCCACCGCCGCGAAACTGTATTTGTATTTTTTGCTCATCGCGTTTGGAACTCCTAATGCTGATAATTGTTTATAAAAATTCGTTGGGTCTTGTTTCCGGGTGCAGCATCTGCAGTCTCGGAAGTGCGGAGCTTAGCAGATTGGTTCTGTCGGTACAAATGGGCAATTTCCCGGGGCAATTTCCCGGCACGCGATCCAGGTTGCATGCCGGGTCGCGGCAACCCGGAGCCGATCCTGGCAAGAACGCCCGATGACCAGGGCTGGCATCAGTTCAATCGCTGCGGCTGACACCGGACGCCTTAATAACCCAATTCAATTGCACTTGCTATTGCGCTTGCTATTGCGCTTGGGACAATTTAAAGCAGATTAAAGCAAATCCTCGACCGCCTTGCGCTCTTCGCGAAGTTCGGCATCGGTTGCGTCCATGCGTTCGCGGCTGAATTCGTTGATTTCAAGGTCCGGAACGATTTTCCAGCGGCCGTTCTCGCAGGTACACGGAAAAGAATAGATGACGCCCTTTTCAATGCCGTAACTGCCGTCGGAGGGCACGGCCATGGACACCCAGTCGCCGCCGCTGCCCAGCGTCCAGTCGCGAATGTGATCGATTGCACTGGAGGCTGCCGAAGCCGCACTTGAGGCCCCGCGCGCCTTGATGATGGCCGCACCACGCTGCTGAACGGTTGGGATGAATTCATTTTCGTACCATTCACGGTCAACTCTGGAAATGGCCGGATCGCCACTGACCAGCGCGTGATGGATGTCGGGATACTGGGTGGCCGAATGGTTGCCCCAGATGATCATCTGGCGGACGAAGCCGTGATGCACGCCGGTCTTGAGTGCCAGTTGTGCCAGCGCCCGGTTATGGTCGAGGCGGGTCATGGCGGTGAAATTTTCAGCCGGAAGGTCCGGCGCGTTCGATTGCGCGATCAGGCAATTGGTGTTGGCCGGGTTGCCGACCACCAGCACCTTGACATCGCGCGAGGCGTGATCATTGAGGGCCTTGCCCTGCGGCCCGAAAATCTTGCCGTTCTGGCTTAACAGGTCGGCGCGCTCCATGCCGGGTCCGCGCGGCTTGGAGCCGACCAGCAGCGCGAAGTCGGCATCCTTGAAGCCGACCTCGATATCGGTGGTGGTGATGGTTTCGGCAAGCAGCGGAAAGGCCGAGTCGTCGAGTTCCATGGCCACGCCCTTCAAGGTGTCGATCGCCGGTGGAATCTCGATCAGCTGCAGAATCACGGGCTGGTTGGGGCCGAACATATCGCCGGCAGCGATGCGAAAGCAGAGTTGATAGCCGATTTGGCCGGCGGCGCCGGTGACGGCGACTCGAACGGGACGGTTCATGTGATTCTCCAGTGGGTTTGAGGCTTCAATAGATTATTTTACCGGCTTCGTCGGTATATAGCTGATGAATGCGACTCGATCCGGCTTTGCCTTGCCACGATCGTTTTTTACAGCAGGCCATGCCCTGGAGGCTTCTCGCGCGCTGGCGGCCTGTGCGGATCAACCACCCGGCCATCAGCGTTCGTGATGGTCAGCGATTCCCGGCCGGTCCGGCCTGGATTCGAGTCCGACGGCTTTCCTCCGCCTTGGCAGCTTCCTTTTTTCAAATTCCACGGCTCCGAACATGCAAGGTGGTCTGCCGGTGATACCGCGCAGCCGATTTTGCGCCGCGAGCCGGGCTGCCGTCATCCAGCCATGATGAACAACAGATACAATTGACCCGGTTCGAGCCGTAGCCCGGCCTTGATGCCTTCCACTATTGCCAGCTCCCGCCGATCGCCGTTGGACACGCTTACCGGGATCAAGTACGGGCGGTGTTCCTTATTCAGGTGTTGAAAGGCCGGCACAGTTCTCGAGAATGCGCGTCAGCCCGTCTCGACCCGATAATGCTTGAAGACGCCGGCTTCGACACTTTTGCGGTTGAGCTGGATATTGCGATCAATTGGCCGTGCTCGCGGTCTTCATCAACGCACGCTTGACCAGCCGTCGGTTGGCCATGCAACAATACCAGGTTCGTTTGACGGATCTCTCCCCTCCGGCGAGCACATAAATCATAAGGTCGTTCCGAATATGAGTAAAATTGCGCGCGCCGCAATCGTACTGGCCGCACTGGCCGTGGTCCTGGGCGGATTGTTCGCCTGGCGGTTTTATCAAATCGAGCAGCAGCGCCAGGCCATGTCCCAGGCGCCGCCGCCGACCGATATCGAAGTGGTCGATGTGGCCAGGCGCAGCTGGCAGCAGTCGATCTCGGCGATCGGCAGCCTTCGGGCAGTCAACGGCGTCCAGGTCTCCAATGAAATCGCCGGCCTCGTCGAGGCCGTGGAATTTGAGTCCGGGCAGCAGGTCGAGGCCGGTCAGGTTCTGCTTCGGCTGGACGCCGAAACCGACGAGGCAGCGCTGGAAACACGCCAGGCCGAGGAGCGCCTGGCGCTACAGCAATTCGAGCGCTTTTCGGACTTGATCGATCAAAAGGCGGTTTCACGCTCCGACTTCGACGAGGCGCGGGCCAATTACGAAGCGGCCGTGGCACGCGTGCACGAACAGCAGGCCTTGCTGGCGAAAAAAACGATCCGGGCGCCATTTTCCGGCATGCTGGGATTGCGGATGATCGACCTCGGGCAGTATCTTGGCGTCGGTACGCCGATTGTAGGAATCAATATGCTCGATCCAATCGACGTCGATTTCACAATATCGGAGCGCAATCTTCCGCAGGTGGCCGTTGGCGACGAGATCGAGGTGCAGGTTGCAGCCTTTCCCGGCAAGGTTTTCAGCGGCCGGATCCTGGCGCTGGACTCGTCGGTGTTGCCGGAAAGTCGGACCGTGCGCGTGCGGGCCCGGCTCGACAATCCGGAAATGCAGCTGCGTCCGGGCATGTTTGCCCAGGTCCGGTCGTTTCGAGATGAACGTCTCGAGCTCGCAACCGTGCCGCGCACGGCGATTTCCTACAACACTTACGGCGATTTCGTATTCGTCGTCACCGAAAATGACAGCGGCGAGAAAATCGTCGAGCGGGCAAGCGTTGAAACCGGCCAGGTACGTGATGGCGAGGTCGAACTGGTCCAGGGCGTCGAGCCGGGCACAACCGTGGTCAAGGCCGGCCTGCTGCGTCTGCGCAATGAACAGCGGGTGCGGGTCGTGGATGGCAGCCGCGATAGCAACCAGGATTTCGACCGCGAATCCAAACCTGATTCCGGCCAGGACTCGGAGCCGCGCTGATGCGTTTTACGGATATCTTCGTCCGCCGGCCGGTGCTGGCGACCGTCGTCAGCCTGCTGATTCTGCTGCTGGGCGCGCGCGCCATCATGGAACTCGAAGTCCGTCAATTTCCGGAGCTTGAAAGCACCACGGTGACCGTAAGCACGGCTTATCCGGGCGCAGATTCGGAGCTGGTCAAGGGTTTCGTGACCACGCCGTTGCAACAGGCCATTGCCGAGGCCGAGGGCATCGACTTCCTGTCTTCGACCAGTTCCCAGGGGGTCTCGACGATCGAGGCGCGCATGGTGCTCGACTATGATGCAAACGACGCACTGGCCGAAATCCAGGCCAAGGTCGCCAGTCAGCGCGACGTCCTGCCCGAGGCCGTGCGCGACCCGGTGATCACCTCGACCACCGGCGAAACCACGGCGCTGATGTATATCGCCTTTTACAGCGAAACGCTCGCCGTGGCCAGCATCACCGATTACCTGGTACGCGAGGTCCAGCCCCGGCTGCAGGCGCTGCAAGGGGTGGGCCGGGCCGAACTGCTGGGGCGCCGATTCGCACAGCGGGTCTGGATCGATCCGGTCCGGCTGGCTGCAATCGACATGACCGCCCGGGAGCTGGTCCAGGTGCTTCTGGAGAACAATTTCCAGGCCGGCATCGGCCGCACGCGCGATGAACTGGTGCAGATCAATCTGAAAACCAACACCAACGTTTCCACGCCGGAGGCGTTCGAGGACCTCGTGGTCAAGGAAGTCGACGGCAGCATCATCCGGCTGTCGGATATCGCGCGACCGGAGCTGGGCTCGGAAACCTATTCCCAGACCAACAATTACCGGGGCCTGCCGTCCACCTACGTGGCGATCGAGCTGGCACCGGGCGCCAACCCGCTGAATGTCGCCGCGCTGGTGCGCGGCGAACTGCCCGATATACGAACCCAGCTGCCGGCGGGCCTGAACGCCGCGCTGGCCTACGATGCATCGGAGTTCATCGACAGCTCGATCAAGGAAGTCGTCAAGACGCTTCTGGAAGCTGTCTTGATCGTTCTGGTGGTGGTGTTTCTGTCGCTGGGCTCCATGCGTGCCGCGATCGTGCCGTCGGTCGCGGTCCCGCTGTCGTTGATCGGCGGCGCCCTGATCATGCTGCTGTTCGGCTTCTCGCTGAACCTGCTGACGCTGTTGGCGATGGTGCTGGCGATCGGCCTGGTGGTCGATGACGCCATCATCATCGTTGAAAACGTTCACCGCCATATCGAACAAGGTGAATCCGGCTTCGAGGCCGCTTTGAACGGCGCGCGCGAAATGGCGACCCCGGTCATCGCCATGACCACGACACTGATCGCCGTGTATGCGCCGATCGGCTTCATGGGTGGTCTGGTGGGCTCGTTGTTTACCGAATTTGCATTCACGCTGGCCGGCGCGGTGCTGGTCTCGGGCGTGGTCGCGCTGACGCTGTCGCCGATGCTTTCGGGAAAGGTACTCAAGGCGCATGGTGAAAGTACCCGTTTCGAGCGCCTGGTCGAGCACAGTTTCAACCGCCTGGCCGATCGTTACAAGGCGGCGCTGGGCTGGGTGCTGCAGTCGACTTCCGTGGTCATCGTGTTTGCCCTGGTGCTGCTGGCCTCGATCGGGTTCATGCTGCAGCTCAGCGAAAGCGAACTGGCGCCAACCGAGGACCAGGGGATTCTGCTCTACCAGGGCCAGGCGCCGCAGACCGCGACGCTAGAATATCTGCAGAAATACGGCAACCAGCTGCAAGCCGAATTCGAACGGCTGCCCGGTTACGAGGAAAGCTTCATGCTGCTGGGCTCGACTGGCGGCAACACTGTATTCGGCGGCTTCAAGCTGCAGCACTGGGACGAACGCGAAGTTTCGCAGTTCGAGGTCGAGCCGATGCTGCAACAGGCCGTGTCCGGCGTGACCGGCTTGCGGACCTCGGTATTCAACCGGCCCTCGGTTCCGGGTGCAGGTCAGGGCCTGCCGCTGCAGTTCGTCATCACCACTGCAAAAAGCTACGAGGAACTCAACCAGGTTGCCGATGAAATGATCGGCAAGGCCATGCAAAGCGGCCTGTTCGGCTTTGTCCAAAAGTCGATCGAGATCGACCGGCCGGTCTCGCGCGTGGTCATCGATCGCGACCGCGCGGCCGACCTGGGCTTGTCGATGACCGACGTCGGACGCGAGCTGGCAAGCCTGCTTGGCGGCGGATTTATCAATCGTTTCGATCTGCAGGGCCGCTCGTATGAAGTGATCCCGCAGGTCGAGCGCGAAATGCGACAGAAGATCGAGGACCTGAACGACTATTACATCCGCAGCGATCACGGCCAGCTGGTGCCGCTGGGCGGCATCGTATCGTTCGAATCGGTGGTCGAGCCTTCGCAGCGCACGCAGCACAACCAGCTCAATTCACTGGCCCTGGAAGGCGTGATTCGAGGTGGTGCGTCAATGGGTGATGCAACGGCCTTCCTGGAGCAGGCCGCGGCCGAGATTTTCCCGCAGGGCTTTACCTACGATTACAAGGGCCAGTCGCGGCAGTTCAAGCAGCAGGGCGCGGCGCTGTATGTCACCTTCGTGCTGTCGCTGGTCGTCATTTACCTGGTCCTGGCCGCACAATTCGAAAGCTGGCGCGACCCGTTCATCATCCTGGTTTCGGTGCCCTTGTCGGTGGCCGGCGCCATGGCATTCATCATGCTCGGTTTTGCCAGCATGAACATCTACACCCAGGTGGGGTTGATTACGCTGATCGGCGTGGTCTCGAAAAACGGCATCCTGATCGTGGAATTCGCCAACCAGCTGCAGATCGAAAAGGGGCTGGACAAGCGCCAGGCCGTACTCGAGGGCGCGGCAATTCGCCTGCGCCCGATTCTCATGACCTCGGTGGCGCTGATCGTGGCCATGATTCCGCTGCTGATGGCCAGCGGACCCGGCGCGGAAAGCCGCTTCGCCATCGGCTTGACGATTGCCACCGGTCTGGGTATCGGTACCGTGCTGACGGTCTTTGTGTTGCCGGCTTTTTACCTGTTGATGGCGCGTGACCACAATGCCGGCGAAGGCGCGGGCATTGCCGAGTGAAGGTGTTGAAAGGCTAGCCGGTACAGGCTATCGGTCGCCGGGTGCCGGTCGCGTCAGTCGCCGACCAGGTAGCGCTCGGCCTGGCGGTAACGCGCCAGGGTCTGTTCGATGATCGTCTCGGGTAATTCGGGGCCCGGCGGCTTTTTGTTCCAGTCCAGGGTTTCCAGGTAGTCGCGAACGAACTGCTTGTCGAAGCTTGGTGGGCTGATGCCCAGCCGCCACTGGTCTTCGGGCCAGAAACGCGACGAATCCGGCGTCAGCACCTCGTCGATCAGGTAGAGATGACCCTGTTCGTCGACGCCGAATTCGAACTTGGTGTCGGCGATGACAATGCCGCGCTGGCGCGCATAGGCGCCGGCGCGCAGGTAGATCGCCAGGCTGATATCGCGCACCCGGAAAGCAAGCTCGGGCCCGATCAATTGCTTCATCCGGTCAAAGTCGATATTCTGATCGTGCTCGCCGGTCTGTTCCTTGGTCGATGGCGTGAAAATCGGTTCGGCCAGGCGCGCGGCCTGCTGCAGGCCGCGCGGCAGGCGTACGCCGGATATGGCGCCGGTCTGCTGGTAATCGCGCCATCCGGAGCCTGCCAGGTAGCCCCGCACGATTGCCTCGATCGGTAGCGGCTTCAAGGCCCGCACCAGCATGCTGCGCGGCTCGAGCTGCGCGGCCAGCCCGGCATTGCCGAGCACTTGGGCCAGGTCGTCGTCGAGCAGGTGATTGCGCACCAGGTCGTCGAATTGGGTGAACCAGAACCTTGAGATGCGGGTGAGGATTTCGCCCTTGCCGGGAATGGGGTCGGGCAGGATGACATCGAAGGCGCTGAGACGATCGGAGGCGACGATCAGCAGGCGCTCATCGTCGACGCGGTAGATGTCGCGCACCTTGCCCTGGTGGATGCGGTCCAGCGGTGGAACGGGATAATCGCTCACGGCAGCCTGTAAAATAGCGAAAGATGGCTCGATTATACGGTGCGTCGATTGCCGTGTCGGGGCTATCGCGGCCGCTGTCGATTGCGATGGCAACTGCAGCCGCCATCCCGATCATCATCAGTTTCAGCCCTATCAGTCAAGGAACCGGAAAATGCAACAGCCGCTGGTAATCGCACCCTCGATCCTGTCCGCCAACTTCGCCTGCCTGGGCTCGGAAGTCGATGCGGTGCTGGCCGCAGGCGCCGACTGGGTGCATTTCGACGTCATGGACAACCACTACGTGCCCAACCTGACGATTGGGCCGATGGTCTGCAAGGCGCTGCGCGAACACGGCATCCAGGCGCCCATCGATGTCCACCTGATGGTCAAGCCGGTCGACCGGATCATCGGCGATTTCGTCGATGCCGGCGCCAGCATCATCAGCTTTCACCCCGAGGCCAGCGAACACGTGGACCGCAGCCTGGGGCTGATCCGCGAAAGCGGCTGCCGCGCCGGGCTGGTGTTGAACCCGGCCACGCCGCTGGATGTGCTCGAATGGGTCATCGATAAAGTCGACCTGGTACTGATCATGTCGGTCAACCCGGGCTTTGGCGGTCAGAAGTTCATCCCGGCCGCGCTCGACAAGCTACGCCGAGCGCGGCGCATCATCGACGATTCCGGCTACGAGATCCGGCTTGAAATCGACGGTGGCGTCAAGCCGTCGAATGCGCGTGAAGCGATCCAGGCCGGGGCCGACACGCTGGTTGCCGGGTCTGCGATATTCGGTGCCGAGGACTACGCCCGGGTCATTTCGGAAATGCGCGGCGCCGGCACCGTCTGAGCCCGCGAAGGCCCTGGGTTACTGGATATAGCCCAGCGAGCGCAGGTGCTCGATCGCCTCGTCGTTCAGGTCGGCTTGCTGGCTGGTCATCGAGCCGTCGCGGTAGGCATCCATATAATCGGTCAGCCAGACCTGCATCGACTCGTGCAGGCCGTCCAGTCCGACCGGCTCGATGTCGTGGCCCCATTCGCTGCCGATCCTGAACAGCCGCAGCTCGCCGTCCTGGTCGACCAGCTTGTAGTCGCCGAAGTAGACGGCCAGCGCCTGGTCATCGAAATTTTCCGGGCGAAAGGCGGTGTCGGTCGAACGCTGCTCGACTTCCGATAGATAGATCACCGGTTCGTCGGACTCATCGATTTGCATCAGGTTTCGGCCCGGCAAGTCTTCGGACGGCAAGCCGGCCAACGACAGCAGCGTCGGCGCCAGGTCGATCAGGCCGACGTTTTGCGCGATGTGACGGGTTTTTGTCGAACGGCGAAAGTCGTGAACAATGATCGGCACGTGTAAAACGGTTTGTTCCAGCGTCGGGCCGTGGCCGAAATATCCGTTTTCGCCCAGGCCCTGGCCGTGATCGGCGACCAGGATGACGACCGAATCGTCGAGGATGTTCTGCGCTTCCAGCTGCTCGAGAAAGCGCGCGACGAGCTGGTCGGCCTCGGCGACTTCACCGGCGTAGAGCGTGCGCGCGGCAATGATGTCGTCGGGCCGTTCCAGCAAGGGTTCGAAATCGTTGTACATCGTCTCCACGCTGATGCCGTCGCGCAAGCGGCCTTCGTAATCGGCCAGCTGCTGGTGCGAGTACTCGCTGGGTTCGTGGGGTTCGTGGACGTCGTAGAAATGCATCAGCATGAACAGCGGCGACTGACCGTCCTGCCGGCCCAGCCAGTCCAGCGCCAGCTGCAGCGTTTCGGGGTCTTCGCGTCGAAACGCGCGACCGTCTTCGTCGCGGTCACTGGCATAGTCGAAACCCCGCGCAAGGCCGCTGATGAAATTCATCGCGCCAAGGCTCAGTACGGAAGCGGTGGCGTAGCCTGCCGATTGCAGTCGTTCGGTAATCAGCGGTATCGATTCGGACAACTGGTGCACGTTGGCGCGCAGCCCGTGCTGGCGCGGCGCCAGTCCGGTCAGCATCGTGGCGTGCACCGGGATCGTGATACCCATGGGCGTGATGGCGCGCGTGAACAACGTGCCGCCCTCGGCCAGCCGCTTTGCGGCCGGCGTCTCGGCGCGTGCCGAGCCATAGGGTTGCAGGTAGTCGGCGCGCAGCGTATCGATGCTGATGACGAAGATATGCGGTGGCGCGGGTTCGCTGCGGCAGCCGCCAATCGCTGCCAGCAAAAAAAATGAGGCAGCCAGTGCGCCGAGCAGGGCGGGACGTTTGAATTTCAACATAATGACTGGTTTTGCTCCGACTTGCGGCCGCTGGCGGCCAATCGACAAGGTCTGGTGAACATCGTTTGTTTCGACAGTGATTACCACCGGCGCTGTGGCAAGGGCGCCGACCGCCGGTATTGTAGCTTTCCCGAACCACGACCGGATCAATCCGACAGCTTGCCGGTCCGGGCGCGGCAGGTTGCGATCGAACCCGAAACGGGTCATTCCGCTACAATTGCGCTCTTGTCATCGACACGGAACCGCGTTGAACCGAAATCAATTCGAACAATTCCGGGCCGAAGGGTTCAACCGGATCCCGGTGTGGCGGTCGGTGGCCGCCGATCTGGACACGCCGCTTTCTGTTTATTTGAAGCTGGCCGATGGTCCCAACTCGTTCCTGCTCGAATCGGTCGAAGGCGGCGAAAACTGGGGCCGCTATTCGATGATCGGTCTGCCCTGTCCGCGCGCCTACCGGGCCAACGGCCGTCGCTTCGAGGTGCTCGAGCACGGCCGTGTGCTGGAGGCCCGCGACGATGTCGACCCGCTGGCCGAAATCGAGGCCATCCAGCGCCGCATCCGTGTGCCCAAAGTCGAAGGCCTGCCGAAATTTTCCGGCGGACTGGTCGGCTATTTCGGTTACGAGACGGTGGCCCTGATCGAGCCCCGAATCGATTTCGGCGACACCCCCGATACCCTCGGCGTGCCCGAGATCCTGCTGCTGGAAGTCGATGAACTGGCCGTGTTCGACAACCTCAGCGGCCGGCTCTACCTGATCGTGCACGCTCACGCCGAACGCGAATCCGGCTTCGATGAAGCCTGCCGGCGGCTGGATCAACTCAGCCACCGGCTGCGCGCCGGCTCGCAGGGCTACCCGGCCCCGATCGAACTGCCGGTGCCGGCCGAACAGGATTTCGACTACGGGTTCCGGCGCGAGGATTTCGAGTGCGCGGTCGAGCGCATCCGCGAATATATCCTGGCCGGCGATGCGATGCAGGTGGTGCTGAGCCAGCGCATGAGCGTCGAGCTGGCTGCGCGCCCGCTGGATGTTTACCGGGCGCTGCGGGCGCTGAATCCGTCGCCGTATATGTATTTTTTCGATTTTGGCGATTTCCAGGTAGTCGGATCCTCGCCCGAAGTGCTGGTTCGGGTCGACCAGGGACGAGCGCTGGTACGGCCCATTGCCGGCACCCGGCCGCGCGGTGCCACGCCCGAGCAGGACCGCCAGCTGGAACAGGAATTGCTGGCCGACCCAAAGGAACGCGCCGAGCACCTGATGCTGATCGACCTGGGGCGCAACGATATCGGCCGCATCGCCGAGGTTGGCAGCGTCGAGCTGACCGACCGCATGATCATCGAGCGTTATTCACACGTCATGCATATCGTCAGTCAGGTCAGCGGCCGCCTGCGCCCGGGCATGAGCGCCATCGACGTGCTCAAGGCCACGTTCCCGGCCGGCACGCTGTCGGGTGCGCCGAAGGTACGCGCCATGGAAATCATCGCCGAACTCGAGCCGGTGCGGCGCGGCATCTACGCCGGTGCCGTGGGCTGGATGAACTGGCACGACGAGGCCGACTTCGCGATCGCCATCCGGACCGCGCTGGTTGCCGGGGGCCGCATTCATCTGCAGGCCGGTGCCGGCATCGTGGCCGATTCGGACCCGGCGCGCGAATGGGAAGAGACCATGAACAAGGGCCGGGCGCTGATCCGCGCCATTGCCGACGCCAGCGAAGGGATTCGATGAACGTCCTGATGATCGACAACTACGATTCGTTTACCTACAACCTGGTGCAGTACCTGGGCGAACTGGGCGCGGAGGTGACAACGGTTCGAAACGATGCCATCGATATCGACGGCATCCGAAGGCTTGGCGTCGAGGCCATCGTGCTCTCGCCGGGGCCGTGCACGCCGAACGAGGCCGGCATCTGCCTCGAGGTCGTTCGGCAACTGGGCGGCAAGCTGCCGATTCTGGGTGTTTGCCTGGGCCACCAGGCCATCGGCCAGGCGCTGGGCGGCAAGGTCGTGCGCGCGCGCCGGGTGATGCACGGCAAGACCTCGTTGATGCACCACAGCGGCGAAGGGGTTTTCCGCGGCCTCGGCAACCCGTTCGAGGCCACGCGATACCATTCGCTGATCGTCGAGCGCGAATCGATGCCCGACAGCCTGGTCGAGACCGCCTGGACCGCGCTGGATCAGGACCCGCTGCGCCGCGACGAAATCATGGGCTTTCGGCACCGCCACTGGCCGCTGGAAGGCGTGCAGTTCCATCCCGAATCGATCCTCACGCTGCACGGACACGACCTGCTGCGTAATTTCCTGGAATCGATCTGACCATGCAGGCCCGCGTCACTGAAATTTACGCGCATTGGCGCATGCTGTCGCGCCACGATCAGCAATTGCGAAAGACACGATCGGCGGGCGACGCGGCTGGGCTGCAATCCCGCCGGCCCCGGGTATTATTCGCATACAGCGAGCCCGGCAACAACAGTAAAGCCAGGTAACGTGCCTGGAAGCCTGTCGCGGCGAAAAATGCCAGTAAACCCGAATCATCCATCCCGAACCCGGATCCCAGACAACATGACCACGCCCATCCAGCAAGCCATCAAGCAGCTTACCGAGCGATGCGACCTTCCCGCCGACTTGATGCGCGAAGCGATGCACCAGATCATGGCCGGCCAGGCCACGCCGGCGCAGATCGCCGGGTTGCTGGTCGGCTTGAGCGTCAAGGGCGAAACGGTCGAAGAGATCGTGGCCGCCGCGACCGTGATGCGTGAGCTGGCCGACGGCTTGACCGGCCTGGCCGGACCGCTGACCGATATCGTCGGCACCGGCGGTGACGGGGCGTCGCTGTTCAACGTCTCGACGGCCTCGGCTTTCGTTGCCGCGGCCGGTGGCGCCCGGATTGCCAAGCACGGCAACCGCTCGGTCTCGAGCCGCTCGGGCGCCGCCGATGTGCTCGAAGCGGCCGGTGTCAAGCTGGAATTGACGGCCGTTCAGCTGGGCCGGGCGGTCGAGCAACTGGGCATCGGCTTTCTGTTCGCGCCCATGCACCACGCAGCCATGCGCCATGCGGTCGCACCGCGCAGGGAACTGGGCGTGAGAACCCTGTTCAACCTGCTCGGCCCGATGACCAACCCGGCCGGCGCCACGCGCCAGGTGCTCGGCGTGTTCGATCGCCGCTGGCTGAGGCCCCTGGCCGAAGCCCTGCGGGAACTGGGCAGCGAGCACGTGCTGGTGGTCCATTCGGCCGATGGCCTCGACGAATTTTCGATCGCCGCGCCAAGCTATGTGGCCGAACTCAAGGACGGCCAGGTCGAACAGTGGGTTTTCGATCCACAGCTGGCCGAGGGGGCCTCGTTGGAGTCGCTGAAGGTGAATGACGCCGCTGAAAGCCTCGGCCTGATCCGGCGAGCGCTCGGCGGCGAGCCTGGACCGGCCGCCGAGATCATCGCACTCAACGCCGGGGCCGCACTGTACGTTTCGGGTCAGGCCGAATCAATGAGCGACGGCATCGGCATTGCCGGCGAGTTGCTGGCCCAGGGACAGGCGCTGAAACTGCTGGAGGATTACGCGGCCTGGAGCCAACACGCATGAATGTGCCTTCGATATTGCAAAAAATCATTGAGACCAAGCACGCCGAGGTCGAGCAGCGGCGCAAGCGCATCCCGCGCTCGATGCTGGAGCTTGGCATTGCTGGCCTCGAGCTGCCGCGCGATTTTCACGGCGCACTGAAGTCGCGTGTCGACCGCCTGGCCCCGGCCGTGGTCGCCGAATTCAAGCGAGCCTCCCCGTCGGCAGGCTGGATTGCCCAGCACGCTGACCCCGCCGAAGTGGCGCGCGCCTACGAGCGCGGCGGCGCGGCCTGCCTGTCGGTATTGACCGATATCGAGTATTTTCGGGGCGCCGACGACGACCTGCTGGCGGCCCGGGCGGCTTGTTCGCTGCCGGTGATCCGCAAGGACTTCATCGTCGATGAATACCAGGTTTGGGAAACCCGCGCGCTGGGTGCCGACGCGCTGCTGCTGATCGTGGCCGCACTGGATGATGCCGACTTGCGGAGTTTTTCCGCACTCGGCCGCGAACTGGGCCTGAGCGTCCTGGTGGAAGTCCACGATGCCGATGAACTGCAGCGCGCACTTGCAGTCCCCGGCAAGCTGCTGGGCATCAACAACCGTGATCTGCACCATTTTGAGACCCGGCTCGAAACCTCCGAGGCGCTGGCGCCGATGGTGCCCGGGGATCGCATCGCCATCGCCGAAAGCGGCATCCGCGACCGCGCCGATGTCGAGCGCCTGCAGGCGGCCGGAATTCACGCCTTTTTGGTCGGTGAATCGTTGATGCGTTCGGGCCGGCCGCAGGCCGGGCTGGAGCTGTTGCTCGGGACCGGCCGGTCGGGCTGAATCGATGGCGGCCTTGATTCCTGCGCAGCTCCAAATCTCAGCCCCAAATCTCAGCCCCAAATCTCAGCCCCAAATCTCAGCCCCAAATATTGTTAACCTTGAAGCCCGGCTTTTTGGAGTCCCTGGAACCATGTCAGAATTATCCAGCCAGTATCAGGCCCTTGTTCAACGCTTGCGCACGACTTTCGATTCCGGCCACACCCGGCCGCTGAAATGGCGTCGTGCCCAGCTCGATGCGATGCAGCGCATGCTCGAGGAAAACGACCAGGCCATCGCCCAGGCCCTGCACAGGGACCTGGCCAAGCCGGCCCAGGAAGTTCTGCTGGGCGAGACCGCGCTGCTGTTCGGCGAAATCCGGCATGCGCGCTCGCGCCTGGAGCGCTGGGCCCGGGTTCGCAAGGTTGACACGCCGCTGCTGGCACAACCCGGCAAAAGTTTTATCCAGCCCGAACCGCTGGGCGTGGCCTTGATCATCGGCGCCTGGAATTACCCGGTTCAGCTGGTGCTGGCGCCGCTGATTCCGGCGATTGCGGCCGGAAACTGCGCCGTGATCAAGCCATCGGAAATCACCCCGAACGCCTCACGGCTGCTGGCCGAACTGCTGCCGCAATACCTGGACCGCGATGCCTTTGCAGTCGTCGAAGGTGCGGTGCCGGAGGCCACGGCGTTGCTCGAACAGCGCTGGGACCACGTGTTCTACACCGGTGGTGCTGCAGTCGCCAGGATCGTCATGCGGGCCGCGGCCGAACACCTGACGCCGGTCACGCTGGAGCTGGGCGGCAAAAGCCCGGCGATCATCGACGCCGGCGCCGATATCGAGTCGGCCGCGCGCCGGCTGGCCTGGGGCAAGGCGCTGAACGCCGGCCAGACCTGTATCGCGCCGGATTACGTGCTCGTCACCAGCGAACAGAAACAACCGTTTATCGATGCCCTGCAGCGGCAATTCAGGAAAATGCTCGGCGATGATCCGCTGGCCAGCAATGACTACGCCGCGGTGGTCAACGAGCGGCATTTCGAACGTCTTTCGGCGCTGCTCGAGCAGGGCAAGGTCGTCATCGGCGGTCGCCGCGACCGCGAAACCCTCAAGATCGAACCGACCGTGCTGACCGACGTCGATCGCGGCGATGCGGTCATGGCCGAGGAGATCTTTGGCCCGATCCTTCCGGTCATCGAGGTGCAGAACCTGGACCAGGCGATCGAGTTTGTCCGTCGCGGCGACAAGCCGCTGTCGGCCTACCTGTTCACCCGGTCGCGAAAATCCGAAAAAAGCTTCCTGCGCGACCTGGCCTGCGGCAGCGTCTGCATCAACGATGTGATGATGTTCATGTCGGTGCCTGACCTGCCGTTTGGCGGCGTCGGCATGAGCGGCATGGGCCAATACCACGGCCAGGCCGGTTTCGACCGGTTCAGCCACCTGAAATCGGTGATCAAACGCGGCCGCTTCCCGGAAATCTTCGTCCGCTTCGCACCCTACAGCCAATTCAAGATGAAGCTGCTGAAGCTGATTTCGTAATACAAGCGACGACAACACCCGATTCGCCCGCCGCCCAGACTCGACGAAACGACGAAACGACGAAACGACGAAACGACGAAACGACGAAACGACGAA
>JAVVET010000066.1:0-16432 GCA_032251235.1 Wenzhouxiangellaceae bacterium | reverse complement strand
CTGCTGGTGGTCATCGTGCTGCTGGCGATCGATTTGCCGGCCGTGCTGTTCACGATCGGCGTGCTGTACGTCTCGTCGGGCTTGATCCTGACGCTGCGCGGTCGCTACCAGCGCCGTCGCCGGCGCAAGCGGGAGCCGCCCGGCGATGCTTGATGCGCCCTCGCGCCTGCGGCTGCAGAAGATGGGCATCGAGCTCTGGTCGAGCCGTTCGTCGTCGGCCGCCACTGCGCCCGCTTCGATACCGGATGCCCCATCGCAGCCCCGGCCGGCGTTGGCCGCGCCCAGGATCCGGCTTGGGGCCGGTAGTGGGCCGTGGCTGTTGATCATCGACGAGGCCAGTGCCGGCCGCGAAAGGCTGTTGCTGGAAGATATTCGAGCCACGATCGGTGCGGCACAATGCCGTTTCGGCCAGTGGTCCGATTCTCCGGATTCCGGTGTTGGCGCCGATGACTGGCTCGACCACGGAATCAAGCACGTACTGGTTCTGGGTGGCCCGGCGGTTGTCCACCGCTGCGTGATCAATGCGCCGGCGCTGGCTGACCTGGCCGGCTCGGCCGATTTGCGCCGGCAGCTGTGGCTGCAGATGAAAAAGGCCATGGGGGCCTGAAATGGCAGCAGTCGTCGATTCAAGCGCCAATATTCGTCCGATGGGACCCGCTGATGTCAAGCGGGTTTCTGCGATCGAGACGCGTTGTTACCCGTTTCCGTGGAGCAAGGGCGTATTCGGCGATTGCCTGCGGATCGGATATTGCTGCCGGGTGCTCGAATGCGACGGCGCGATTTGCGGCTACTCGATCATGTCTGCGGCCGCCGGCGAGGCGCACATCCTGAATCTGTGCGTCGACCTGGACTGTCGCGGCCGGGGTCTCGGCGGCCTGCTGCTCGAAGGCGCGCTGCTCGACGCCGTGCTGCAGGGCGCCGGACGCCTGTTCCTGGAAGTCCGGCCATCGAATGCGCCGGCGATTGCGCTGTATCGGGGTTACGGGTTCCGTGTCATCGGTCGACGCCCGGCGTATTATCCGGCCGAATCCGGGCGCGAAGATGCGCTGGTCATGGTGCGCCACATGGATGACAGCGAACGATGACGATGATCGATAGCGATGGTTCGAAGCGGGCATGAATGATCGACGCCTGCGCGTGGCCGCAGCGCAGATCGCACCGATCTGGCTGAATCGCGATGCCACTCTGGCACGCGTGGTCGAGCGGGTGGTACAGGCCGGTCGCGAGCGGGTCGACCTGGTGGCCTTCGGCGAATGCCTGGTGCCGGGCTACCCGTTCTGGGTCGAACGCACCGACGGCGCACGCTTCGGCTCCGGGTTGCAGCAGGAGCTTTTCGCGCATTACGTCGACCAGGCCGTCGACATCGAGGCCGGGCATCTCGACGGCGTCTGCGAGGCTGCACGCGCCAGTGCCACGGCGGTCGTGCTTGGCGTTCTGGAGCGGCCCGCCGAGCGCGGTGAAAGCGTCTACGCCAGTGCCGTCAGCATCGCTCCGGATGGCAGGATTCGGGCCGTTCACCGCAAGCTGATGCCAACCTTCGAGGAGCGCCTGGTCTGGGCCATCGGCGACGGCCACGGCCTTCGCAGCTGGCGGCTGGGGGATTTCACCGTCGGCGCCTTGAACTGCTGGGAAAACTGGATGCCGCTGGCCCGGGCCAGCCTGCAGGCCCAGGGCGAGGATCTGCATGTCGCGATCTGGCCGGGAAGTGCTCGCAACACCGTCGAAATCACCCGTTTCATGGCACTGGAAGGCCGCAGCTTCGTGCTCTCGGTCTCGGGCCTGATGCGCGCCGAGGATCTGCCGCTCGACCTGCCCGGCGGTGATGCCTTGCGCGATGCGGCAGCCGACATGCCATGGGCCAGCGGCGGCTCGTGCCTGGCCGGGCCCGATGGCGGCTGGCTGATCGAGCCGATGGAACATGAACCAGGCCTGTTCATTGCCGACATCGACCACGAGCAGGTCCGCCGCGCGCGCCAGAACTTCGACCCGTCCGGGCATTACTCGCGCCCGGATGTGTTTGGGCTGGAAGTTGACCGAACCCGGCAGCGGCTGGCAAGGTTTCGCGACGTCGACTGACCGGTGCTTGTCGGGAAACCGCAACATGATTTCGCTTATTCTAAGGAGAGTGCCATGATCCGATTGATCGTTCTATCCGCCGTGCTGCTGCTGGCACCTGTTTCCACACTCGCCGCCAGCCTGCCCGACGGGCCCTACGTTTCGACCAGCGCGTCGGCGATCGAGGAGGTCGAGCCCGACTACGCAGCGTTCGACTTGCAGTTCCGCGTCGTTGCGCCGTCACCCGACGAGGCGCGCGCCGCGACCGACCGGGCCCAGCGGCAATTGATCGAGGTGCTCGAGCCGTTCGAGGATGCGTTGCGCGATCATCGTCTCGAATCCATGCAGTTCGGCGAGGAATACGATTTCGACCCGGTCCAGCAAAAGCGGGTGAAGATCGGTCATTTCGGGGCATTCTCTTTCCGCCTCGAAGTCGACGATTTCGAGGCCTTGGGGAAACTGCACTTTCAGCTGGCCGGCCTGGAGTGGAATTCGCTGGGCAATCCAACCTTCAGGGTTGCCGACGAAGAGTCGGTCAAGGACATTGCTCGACAGCGCGCGCTGGAAAATGCCGGCAAGCGTGCCGCGGCGCTGGCACAGGCCTCGGGCGCCCGGCTGGGCAGCATCTGGGGAATCATCTACGAGCCCATGCACGACCTGGCCGGACGGTCACCCGGCGTCGTCGGCGGCGATCGCGTGTCGCCCCCGGCCATGCGCATGAGCATGGCCGATTCGGAGTTTGCGCTGCCGGTCGATCCGCGGCCGGTCCGTTTCGAAGCCACGGTCGGTGTGGTCTACAGGCTGCAAACCGGGCTCGAATGAGCATCGATGTTGCGCTGGAATGCTTTCTGAACCCCGATCGATCACCCGTTGCTGATCGCCGGAATCGATGCTGGTTTTATCACCATCGTGCAAGTCGGCCTGAAAAGTTCCCGGCGCGAAAACCGTTCACCGCCAAGGCTTCTCCCGGCGCCAATCGGGCATGTGGTCCGTCGCAACTGAAATCATTTCGCGGCGTGCAGTGCTGTGTCGCGATCATTCCCTGATCGCGCGCGAAACCTGGTATTGGCCGCCCGACAGTGACTGACTGCCGTCGACGACTGCCCGCGGACTTCAGGTCAGGCGTTCGAGCTTGGCGACCTGGGTCCGCAGTTCGGCGACGCTGTGCCGGTGTTCGGCCAGACGCTGGCGTTCCTTGTCGACCACGGCTTGCGGCGCGTTGGCGACGAAGCGCTCGTTGGCGAGTTTCCTTTCCACGTTTTCGAGGCCTTTTTGCTCGCGCTCGAGCTGCTTGCCCAGGCGCGCGAGTTCTTCGCCGAGATCGACCACGCCGGCCAGTGGAATCAGCAGCCGCATGGCCCCGCACAGTTGCACGGCGCAGTCGGCCGAGTCGCGGTCCTGGTCAACGATTTCGATCGATTCGAGCCGTGCCAGGCGCTTGATCAGCGTTTCGAAGCGCTCGAACCGCGCCTGGTCGTCAGCGCCGGTCTGCTGCACCAGCAACGGCATCGCTTTGCCGGGCGCCAGGTTCAGTTCGGTGCGCGCCGAGCGCACGCCACCGATGACGGCCTTGAGCCATTCGGCATCGGCTTCGGCTTCGAGATCCACGGCGCCGGCCTGCGGATAGATGGTCGTGGCCAGAAACTCGGTCTGGAGCGCCAGCGGGGTTCGAAGCCGCTGCCAGATTTCTTCGGTGACGAACGGCGTGAACGGGTGCAGCAGGCGAAGCGCGGTGTCGAGCACTTCGGCCAGCGTTCGACGGGTCGATTCGCGCGTGGCCGGGTCGGCGTCATCGGCCAGCGCCGGCTTGGCCAGTTCCAGGTACCAGTCGCAGAATTCGTGCCAGATGAATTCGTACAGCGCGGCGGCGGCCAGGTCGAAGCGATAGTCGGTCAGCGCGGCATCGACGGCGGTGATCGTGCGGCTGAGCCGGGACCGGATCCAGCGCGAGATGACATCATCGGCCTGCGATCGCGGCAATTCCTGTTCGCCGACGTGCATCATGACAAAGCGCGAGGCATTCCAGAGCTTGTTCAGGAAATTTCGGTAGCCTTCGCAGCGGGCCAGGTCGAACTTGATGTCGCGGCCGTGACCGGCCAGCGCGGCGAAGGTGAACCGCAGCGCGTCGGCGCCGAAGGCCGGGATGCCGTCGGGAAATTCGTCGCGGGTATGTTTTTCGATCTGTTTTGCAAGCCGCGGCTGCATCAGCGCGGCGGTGCGTTTGGCGAGCAGTGCGTCGAGCTCGATGCCGTCGATCAGGTCGATCGGGTCGAGCACGTTGCCTTTCGACTTCGACATCTTCTGGCCGTCACGGTCGCGGATCAGGCCGGTGATGTAGACCTGCTCGAACGGCACCTTGCCGGTGAAATGGCCGGTCATCATGATCATCCGCGCGACCCAGAAGAAGATGATGTCGAAGCCGGTGATCAGGACCGAGGTTGGCAGGTAGCGGTTGAAGCCGTCGCTATGCATGCGCTGCGGGTCCGGCCAGCCGAGCGTCGAATGCGCCCACAGCGACGACGAAAACCAGGTCTCGAGCACATCCGGATCCTGTTTCAGCACGGTTTCGGGGCCGAAGTCATTGGCCTGGCGCACTTCCTGCTCGGAGCGACCGACGTAGATGTTTCCGTCGGTGTCGTACCAGGCCGGGATGCGGTGGCCCCACGTCAGTTGGCGCGAGATGCACCAGTCTTTCAGGTTCCCCATCCAGTGGCGATAGGTGTTGATCCAGTTGCCCGGGACGAACTCGACTTCGCCGGATTCGACCTTCTCCAGCCCGAGCTTGCCCAGTTCGTCCATCTTCACGAACCACTGGTCGGTCAGGTAGGGTTCGATGATCTGGCCGGAGCGGTCGCCGCGGGGCACGACCATGGCGTGCGGCTTTTCTTCGACCAGCAGGCCCTGTCGTTGCAGGTCTTCGATGACTCGTGCGCGCGCCTCGAACCGGTCCAGACCCTGGTAGGCTTCGGGGGCATTCTGGTTGACTTGCGCGGTTGCGGTGAAGATGTTGATCGGCTCGAAACCGTGGCGGGCGCCGACTTCCCAGTCGTTGAAGTCGTGCGCCGGGGTGATCTTGACGCAGCCGGTGCCGAATTCGGGGTCGACGTATTCATCGGCCACGACCGGGATTTCGCGGCCGGTCAGCGGCAGCTGAACGGTCTTGCCGACCAGGTCGGCATAGCGTGGGTCGTCCGGATGGACGGCCACGCAGACGTCGCCGAGCAGGGTTTCGGGCCGGGTGGTCGCGACCACGACGTCGCCCTGGCCGTCGCTGCGGGGATAGCGGATCGACCACAGCTTGCCCTGTTCGTCGTGGTTGACCACTTCGAGATCCGAGATTGCGGTTTGCAGCACCGGGTCCCAGTTGACCAGCCGCGGACCGCGATAGATTTTGCGCTCCTCGAACAGCCTCACGAAGGTCTCGACGACCGCCTCGGACAGGTCGTCGTCCATCGTGAAGCGTTCGCGCGACCAGTCGGCCGAGGCGCCCAGCCTGCGCATCTGGTTGGTGATGGTGGAGCCGGATTCGTGCTTCCACTTCCAGACCCGGTCGATGAATTGTTCGCGCGTGTAGTCGTCGCGCCTGCCGCCTTCGGCCTCGATCTGGCGGGTCACGACCATTTCGGTGGCGATGCCGGCATGGTCGACGCCGACCTGCCACAGCGTGTCGCAGCCCTTCATCCGGTGCAGGCGAATCATGCAGTCCATCAAGGTGTGCTGGAAGGCGTGCCCCATGTGCAGTGTGCCGGTGACGTTGGGCGGCGGCAGCAAAACGCTGTAGGGGCGGCCTTCGCCGCCGGGCTTGAAGCAGCCGGCCTGTTCCCACTGCGGATACCAGTGGTTTTCGATGGCTTCGGGTTGGTAGGTTTTTTCCATGCGATGCGTTGGACCCGGTCGCAGCGCAGCTTTCGCTCGCGCCTGGCCGGCTCGGCTCATGATTTCGTGAAGCGTGAATAGTAAAGGTTAAACGCGCGGGCCGGTTCGGTTTTGAGGCGAAATCCGTGATTGAGTGGCCGCAATCGACAGGTCACGGTCGAAATTCCGGAGAATCCGCGTTTGAAGGGCAGGCGGGAGTTATTTCAAAAGATGGTGGTGCAGTTCGGCGCCCTGGCGACTCCAGTCTCGCCAGCGTTGCCGCAGGCGCGGCCGGGCGTCCTCGCCCGGCGGTACGATTTCGAGTACGCGCTCGTAGCGGCCGCTGGGCAGCGGCGCCTCGGCGTCCAGGTTGATCAGTAATTCTGCCTGTTGCGGGGGCTGTTCCAGCAACCGGATCGGGGCGTGCTCGTCGTCGATGCCGTGTGGCAGGAAACGCCCGCCGGGCTTTTCCCAAAGCCGCTGGTCGAGTTCGGCCAATTGAGCGCGCCGGCCGACCACGGCAATGTTGCCCGTGGCCGGAAACGCCTTGCCGACCAGCACGCCCACGACGTCAAGCGGGTCGGTGAAGCGGCCGGACATTTCGTAGAAATCAACGCGTGTGGTCATGGTCGGGAGCCGGTGGTCGGTGGTCGGTGGTCGGAAACCGGAAACCGGAAACCGGAAACCGGAAACCGGAAACCGGAAACCGGAAACCGGATCGTTACCCCTTGGCTCTCTCGGTCAGCCACTGCACCAGCATGCCGACCGGTCGGCCCGAGGCGCTTTCGGCCTTGCCCCAGCGCCAGGCCGAGCCTGCAATGTCGAGGTGCGCCCAGCGCTCGCCCTCGGTGAAGCGCGACAGGAAACAGGCGGCGGTAATCGAGCCTGCCGGCATGCCGCCGACGTTTTTCATGTCGGCAAACGGGGTGTCGATCTGTTCCTGGTAGGCGTCCCACAGCGGCAGGCGCCAGGCCCGGTCGGCCGATTCGATGCCGGCGGCCAGCAGTTCGCCGGCCAGGTCTTCGTCGTTGGTCATCACGCCGGAGGCATGATGGCCCAGCGCGACCACGCAGGCACCGGTGAGCGTGGCGATGTCGACCATGACTTCGGGCTTGACGTTTCGGGCCGTCCAGGTCAGTGCGTCGGCCAGCACCATGCGGCCTTCGGCGTCGGTGTTGTGAACTTCGACGGTTTTGCCCGACATGGTTTCGATGACATCGCCGGGACGATACGCCTTGCCGTCGGGCATGTTCTCGACCGCGCCGACCACGCCATCGATGTTGATCGGCAGCTTCAGCCGGGCCACGGCTTCCATGACGCCGAGGGTTGTGGCCGCGCCGCCCATGTCGAACTTCATCTGCTCCATCAGATCGCGCGGCTTGATCGAAATGCCGCCGGTGTCGAAGGTCACGCCCTTGCCGACCAGTGCCGCCGGGGCTTCGCCGTCGGCTCCGCCGGTCCAGCGCAGCCGGATCAGGCGCGGCGGGTTGGCGCTGCCCTGGGCGACCGCCAGCAGCGAGCGCATGCCGAGCTGCTCCATCTGGTCCTGGTCGAGAATCTCGACTTCGAGCCCGTCGATTTCATCGGCCAGCCGTGTGGCGGTTTCGGCCAGGTAAATGGGTGTGCAGATGTTCGGCGGCAGGTCGGCCAGCAGGCGGCAACGCCGAACGCCCATGGCGATGTGGCCGGCGCGCTCGAGTGCATCGACGACGCCGTCGCCGTTGGCAAAGCCGACCTTTTGGGTCGGCGGCGCGTCCTTGTCGTCGGGCTTCTTGGTGGCGCTGTAAATATAGTCGGCATGGTCGAGCGCCAGCGCCGCCTGTTCGGTTTTCCAGGCACTGTTGCGGCCGTTCAGCGCGACCAATCCGAGCAGGCACACCGCATCGGTGGCGCGCGACTGGCGCAGCGCCTTGCCGGCGGTCTGTGCGGCTTTGACGAATGCAGCATCGTCGAAGCGCGCCGGCTTGCCGAGGCCGACGATCAGCAGCCGCCGTGCCTTGAGCCCGCGCGGATGGTGAATCATCAGGGTCTTGCCGGGGCCGGTGGGCAGTTCGTCTTCGCCGGCCAGTTCGCTCAGCAGGCCGGCGCAGGCCCGGTCCAGTTCGGCCGCCTGTTCGTCAATCGATTGTATGTGCGACAGGCCGATGATCAGGCAGCCGGTTTCGATTTCGGCCGGCGACTGCGATTCGGTATTGAACTGAATGGTCTTGATTTCCATGAATGGTTGAATCCCTGTTGAATGGCATGAACATGCGCTCGGTGCCGGAACCGTTTATTGCCGTTGTCGAGCCGACTCGGCCGCATGCGTTCGACTGGAAAGCATTGTAACCTTGCCAACCATGAATGTACTGATCGCTCGATCGCCGAACAAGCGCCGGGGCCGCTGGGCCCGGGTCGAGGCGGCCTCGTCGGGTCGATGCCAGGCAGGCGCATCCGGGCGCTCGGCCGCCGAATGATCGCTCGCTACCTGTTGCGTGAATCGGCGCTGGCCTGCCTGATGTCGCTGATGGTGTTGCTGGCCATTACGCTGTCGCTGTTTCTGGCCGAATTGCTGGGCGATGTTTCCGAGGGCAAGGTCGTGGTTTCGAGCCTGTTCCAGCTGCTTGCGCTGCGGCTGCCCGAGGCCGTGCTGCTGACCGCGCCGCTGGCGCTGCTGATCGGGCTGATGATGAGCTTTGGCGAGCTGGCCCAGATGCGCGAGTTCAGCGTGATGCGGGCCGCCGGCGTCCGGCCGGGCAGCATCGTTCGCGTGGTGCTGGTGCTGGCACTGGTCTGGGCCTCGATGCTGATACTGGTCAGCGGCTGGGTGGCACCGTGGGCCAGTCGGCAGTCGAGCGCCGTGGCCGAGCGAATCGCCGACGACCTGCTGCTGGCAAGCATTCGGCCCGGGCAGTTCCAGCCGTTGCGTTCGACCGGCTTGACGATTTATGTCGAGCAGGCCAATGCCGATGCAAGCTGGTTGAGCAATATCTTCTTGCATTACCAGGGTGCCGATGCGGTGGAAGTGATTACGGCAAAAAGAGCCAGTTTCGGAACCCATCCGGAAACCGGAGCCCGGTTGCTGTTGCTTTACGATGGCGTGCATATTGGCCACGCGCAAAGCGAAACCGGCCTGCCGCTGAGGCGAGTGCAGTTTGCGCGCAACGAGATCGAACTGCCCTCGCTACCCGGCAGCGAACCGCCGGATCGGTTGAAACAATTGCCGTTGCCGCGCCTGCTGGAAATCAATAGCGGGCCATCGCTGACCGAACTCGATAGCCGGTTGGCACCGGCAGTCGTCAGTCTGGTGCTGGTGCTGCTGGTGCTGCCGGTATCGTTGACCGATGCCCGCGGCAGTCGTTTCGGCGTGGTGCTGATCGCGATCGTGCTCTACCTTGGCTACGGCAATACCGTCAACCTGGTGCTCACGCCCATGGACGCCGGGCCGGACAGCCTGATTTCGCCGGTCTGGATTGTTCACATGCTGGCATTTTTTGCAGCCCTGATTCCAGCCTCGCTGTGGTGGCGGAAATGGTGACCGGCGGGCTTTTGGGTCACTACGTCGGCGGCGCCGTCGCGCGCTCGACGCTGGCGGTGGCGCTGGTCCTGGTGGGCTTCTATTTAAGCGTGGAGCTGGTTCGCGAGGCCGGTGATCTTGGCGGGGGCTACGGTATTGTCGAAATGCTGATGTACCTGCTGCGCACGGCCCCGGCGCGGCTGTACGATCTGTTCCCGTTTGCCATCCTGATCGGGTCGATGGTTGCGCTGGGGCGGCTGGCCGCGCAGCAGGAACTGGTCGCGATGCGGGCCTGCGGCTTTCATCGGCAGCGCATCATCGTCCGGGTGCTGGGCGTGGCCTTGCTGCTGGGGCTGGGCATGATGCTGCTCGGTGAATGGGTGGTGCCGAAGCTCGAGTTGCAGGCTCGCATCGAGCGCGAGCGTGCCCGAACCGGCCAGGTGGCGCTGACCGCCGGGCAGGGATTGTGGGTTCGCGACGGACCGTTGATGATCGAGGCCGGCCTGTTGGCCTGGGAAGAGGAGGGGCGTGTCCGTTTTGCCGATCTCAGAATTTATGAAATGGGCGATGAAAATGAAATCAGGCATCTCGTTTTTGCCGACTCTGCTCACCATTCCGAGGCTGGGTGGCGCCTGCAATCGGTCCGCCGGCTCGACCCCCAAAGCGGCCGGCTGGACCCGGAGCGTGATGTGCTGACGCTGGAATCTCGCCTGAGTCCCGACGTATTCAATGCGCTGGCGACGCGGCCGCGGCTGATGCCGATTCGTGACATCCAGCGAATCCGCGGCTACCTGGAAGCCAACGGCCAGGATGCCGGCGCCTATGTTCAAGCGCTGTGGCGGCGCCTGCTGTATCCGGTCAATGCGCTGGCTATGCTGTTTTCGGGGATCATCCTGTTGTTTCGCCCGGGTCGCCAGATCGCGCCGATGGCCAGCGTGTTTGCCGGTGTTTCGGTGGGCCTGATGTTTTTCATCTTTCATCGCCTGGTCCTCGGCCTCGCGCCGGTGCTGCCGCTGCCGGTTGGCATCACGCAGCTGTTGCCGGCAGCCTTGTTCGGCGCCGCCGGCTGGTGGCTGCTCAGGAGCCGTTGACGCGGATCAGCCGCGAGCCGCTGGCCAGATCGTGCCAGCTGGCGCGATCGTTACGGGTCAGCGACCAGGCGAATCCCAGCCCGAAAATCAGAATTGAAACCAGCCCGACCGAGAACCGAATCGCCGAGCGCGCAATGCCGAAGTGGTGCGGACCCGGGTCCAGTCGAATTCGCCATGCGCGCATACCCAGGGTCTGGCCCGGCAGTGTCCAGCTGAGATGAAAGTAGCCGAATGCCAGTAACAAAAGGTAGCCCTGGAACAGGATATTGCCGGGCCCGATCGAGGCGCCGGCCGGGATGACGACCAGCGCTGATCCGAGCATCCAGATGGCGACAACGATCAGGCCATCGTAAACTGCGGCGGCCAGCCGACGGGGCAACGTGCAGGGCCGGGATTCGTCATGGAATGGGGGCTGGGCGGAACTGGCGGACATTGGAACACCGGAAATTTTGAAGCAGGATGGTTATTATGCCGGTCCGGTGTTTCGAGGGCCACTGGACATGCCTGAAAACCGGCATCGTTTGACGCAAGTCGCAAATCCAGGGTTTGCATCGCGGTGATGTTATGGCATAGTGGATGATTGTGAGAAAAAATGGCCTATGGCTCGATTTGACCTTTCAAAATCGTTTCTGGCACGTTATTCTGATCGTTAGAGAACGCCGGGGAGGCTCTTCGCACCCTCGAACCAATCCGAACCAAGAGAAGCGGAAATTCAAATATGTATAACTTTTTTGTCAACAGACCTGCCTCGACCCTGGCGCTTTGCGCAGGTTGTGGGCTCGCCCTGATGCAGGCGGCCAGCGCCCAGGTGCTCGACCGCAGCATCCAGACCGAGGAGCGCATTGCAAGGGATGCCGCGCAGGCACAGGCGCAGATCAACCAGATTGCCGATGAAACCGAAAATCTGGTGAACGATTACCGCGTCGTTCTCAACGAAATCGAAAGCATGCGGATCTACAACGACTTGCTCCAGAAAACGGTGAACAGTCAGCAGGCCGAGATCGAGAATATCGAACAGGAACTGACGACGCTGGAGCAGACCAACCGGGATGTCGTGCCGTTGATGATCGAAATGGCCGAAACGTTGCCGCGCCTGATTCAAGCCGACATGCCGTTCCGGGTCGAAGCCCGGATCGCGCGAGCCGAGGGGCTGATCGAGGCTCTGGACCGCGCCGATGTCACGACCTCCGAAAAATATCGCAGGATTCTCGAGGCTTATCAGAGCGAAATCGAACTCGGCCGCACCACCGAAGGTTACCGTGGTCAACTGCCGAATGGCCAGCAGGTCGATTACCTGCGCATTGGCCGGACTTTGCTGTTCTACCAATCGCTCGACGGCACCGATACCGGTTGGTGGAACCCGAATACCCGCCAGTTCGAACGACTGGATGATCGCTACCGGCTGGCAGTATCCGATGGCCTCGCGATCGCCCAAAACCAGGTTGCACCCGATTTGGTGCGTCTCCCCGTGCCCGCACCGACGAAGGCTGAACAATGAAAAAGATTACGACAGTATTGCTAGCAGCCTGGTTCTTGATGCCGGCGACCGGCATCGCACAGGAAACGCTGGATGAACTGCTGCAGCAAGTCGAGCAGGCAGCCAGCCAGGAAGCGCGGATCGATCAGCAACGCCTGCAGGAGTTTCGCAGCGAACGCAACCGGCAGCAGGAATTGCTGCAGCAGGCGCGTGCCGAGTTGCGTGCCCAGGAGCAGTTGTCGGATCGTCTGAATGCCGAGTTCGACGAAAACGAGCGCGAACTGGCCGAGCTTTCCACGACGCTGGATGAGCGAATGGGCAACCTCGGAGAGCTGTTCGGCGTGGTGCGCCAGATCGCCGGCGATATGCGTTCGGCGTTCGACGACTCGCTGGTGTCGGCACAATTGCCGGGCCGCTCGGAATTTTTTGCCGATCTTGCAGAAAGCAGCGACACAGAACTACCGAGCGTGGAGGAGTTGCGCACGGTATGGACCGAGATGGTTCGAGAAATTGCGCAAAGCGGCAAGATTGTCGAATTCAAGTCCGACCTGATTAACGCCGATGGCGATCTGGCCGAGAATCGCGATGTCGTTCGCGTCGGGGTATTCAATGCGGTCTCGGACGGCAAGTTCCTGCAGTGGGATTCGGAACAGAATCTTTTGCTCGAATTGCCGCGGCAGCCGGCCGATCGCTTCCAGGCGATGGCGCGAGATTTGCAAAACGCCGCGCCGGGTACCGTGCATGACATGGCGGTCGACTTTACCCGCGGCGATATTCTCTCCCAGGTGGTAAGAGCACCGACGCTGCGTGAGCGCATGCGTCAGGGCGGGACCGTCGGCATGGTCATCATCGTCATCGGCGTATTCGGGCTTTTGTTCTCGCTGTGGAAGGGGATCGTGTTGTTCATTCGCGGAAATTCGATCAAGCGCCAGGCCAAGCGTTCCGACGCTGACAAGGGCAACGCGCTGGGTCGGGTGATCAGCGTTTACGAAGACAATCCCGACGCCGATGTGGAAACCCTCGAGCTCAAGCTCGATGAGGCCATTTTGCGCGAAACGGCACCGCTGGAATCCGGGCTTCCGCTGATCAAGGTGCTGTATGTGGTCGCGCCATTGATTGGTCTGCTGGGCACCGTGGTCGGCATGATCGTGACCTTCCAGCAAATCACGCTGTTCGGCACCGGTGATCCGCGCATGATGGCCAGCGGCATCTCGATGGCATTGATCACGACCGTTCTGGGTCTGACCGTTGCCATTCCGCTGACCGTCATTCACAGCATTCTGCAGTCGCGCAGCCGTGATCTGATTCAGATCCTGGAAGAGCAGGCAGCAGGCATCATCGCCCGAACCGCGGAGCAGCGTCATGGTAGCTCTGTATAACCTGCTGGAAGCAATCCGCGGGTTCATCGACCTGGGCGGCAATGTGCTTTGGGCGATCATGGCCGTGCTGTTGGTGATGTGGACGCTGATCATCGAGCGTTACTGGTTCATGTTCCGCGTGTTGCCGAATGAACGTCGATCGGTCATGGATGAATGGCAAGCCAGGGACGATCATCGTTCCTGGCACGCCCACCGGATCAAGGAAGGTCTGGTCAGCGAGGTGCGTCAGCACTTGCAACGCAACATCACGACCATTCAGACGCTGATTGCGATTTGTCCCCTGCTGGGCCTTTTGGGTACCGTGACCGGCATGGTTGCGGTTTTCGATGTCATGGCGTTTTTCGGTACCGGCAACGCCCGCGCCATGGCCGCCGGCGTGTCGAAAGCCACGATCCCGACCATGGCCGGCATGGTTGCGGCACTTTCCGGGGTGTATTTCGCTTCTCACCTCGATCGCAAGGCCGATCTCGAAGTCGAAAAGCTCGAAGACCTGCTCCAGCATGATTGAACTGAATTACCCGAGGATTAACTGAATGGCACGCAAGCACGCCGCGAAAGATGAACCGGAAATCAACATCACTCCGATGTTGGATATCGTGTTCATCATGCTGATTTTCTTTATCGTTACCACCACATTTGTTCGTGAAACAGGCGTCACGGTCGAAAAGCCCGAAGCCTTTACGTCGGAACCACGCCCGCAAGGTAATGTCTTGATAGGTGTGGACAAGGATAATGGGATCTGGATGAACGGAAGTCAGATTGAAATGGCTGACGTGCGAACGCTGGTGCAGCGGGCACGTGCGGAAAACCCCGAAGGCAGCGTTATCCTGATTTCCGACAAGGGTGCGCGCACGGGAACGCTGGTGAACGTCATGGACCAGGTACAGGCGGCGGGCGTCACTCAAATGGCAATTTCCGCCGAACAGATCGGTTCAGGAGGCTAAGCAAATGGGCAGTGGAATCCGTTATACCGTTTCTGTCGTTCTCGCCGTCGTGGTGACTCTGGCCGCGTTTTACCTGATGCATCGCCTGATCTCCGGTGACGCCGGTGACCGTGAAAAGATGGAGCCGCCGCCGGGGATTCGCTTTGGCCCCGTTGACATTGAAATGGAACTCGAACAAAAAGATCGGCGCAAGCCAGAACCGCCGCCGCCACCGGAAACTCCGCCGCCGCCGCCGGACATCGATATTTCGGAAGTCGAAAAGGTCACCCAGGATCTGCCTGACATGGAGTTGCCGGATCTCAATCTCGGCACGTCGGGTGGTCCACCGGTTCTCGGCAACGTGGGCATGGACCGCAAAGCCGAAGGAGATGTCGTGCCGCTGGTACGGATCAATCCTCAGTACCCCCGTGATGCGGCAATGAACCAGCTTGAAGGTTTCGTGACGATCGAATTCACGATCACCGCGACCGGCTCGGTAATCGACCCGCGGGTCATCGAATCCAGTCCGCCACGAGTGTTCGATCGCGAAGCGATTCGAGCCATTCTGCGCTGGAAATTCAAGCCCCGGGTGATTGAAGGCGTCGCGGTCGAGCGGCGCGCGACACAGACCATCGAATTCAATCTGGATAACGCATGAGCAAGCTTAAAATCTACTTCGTGATGCTGGCTATTGCAGTACTTGGCAGCATTCAGGCCAGCCCGGTCAGAGCGCAAGTCGGGACGATGGAATGCGGTGAAGAAAGAAATGTCGAGCCCGGCATGCTTTCCGAGGGAGCCTACCGGCGGCTGAACGACGCATTCGAAAAAATCGGCGAAGAGCAGTATGCCGAGGCCATGGATGAATTGGAAAGGCTGGCCGACAGTCGTCTGTCGGATTACGAAAAAGCCAGCGTCAACCAGGCCATGGGTTTTGTTTCGGCACAGCGCGAGCAATACGAGCGTGCGATCGAATATTTTCGCGAGGCGATTCGGCTCGACAAAATGCCCGACCAGGTCCATTTCGAGATGATTCTCCAGGTCGCGCAACTCTACAATGCCATCGAGCGCTACGATGAAGCGCTGGAGCAGTTGGACTACTGGTTCTGTGTGTCTACCGAAGAGGCCAAGAAGCAGGCCGAGGTCTGGGTGCTCAAGGCCAGCCTTCATGTGCAAAAAGAAGAGTATCGGAATGCGCTGCTGGCAATCGACGAGGCCCTGAAAATCCGCGAAGATCCGCCGGAAAACTGGGTCCGTCTCAAGCTCGGAATGCAGCTGGAATTAAAAGACTATCGGCCGGCTGTTGATACGTTGAAGCTTTTGATCAACATGAACCCCGACCGCAAGGAATATTGGGTCCAGCTGTCCGGCGTCTACATGGAGCTCGACGAGCCCGCCAACGCCATGTCTGCGCTTCGCCTGGGTTACCGCCGCGGCTTGCTTGACCGGGGCAGTGAATATACCCAGCTGGCGGGGCTGCTGCAGGAAATGAAATCGCCAAGACAGGCCGCGGAAGTTCTCACCGAAGGCATTGAGCGGGGATACGTCGATGCGACCGCGAGGAATTGGGAAATGGTGGCCGGCGGCTGGTACCAGGCGCGTGAACTCGACAAGGCGCTGCAGGCCTATGAGCGTGCCGGTGAACTATCGGACGAAGGCAAGCTTGACTTTCAACGAGCCTCGATCATGGCGGGCGAAGAAAACTGGGAGGGTGTCCGGGAAGCCGCAGCCCGCGCGCTCGACAAGGGTGATCTGACCCAGTCACAGGAAGGCAATGCTCATCTTTTGATCGGAATGGCCGAGTTCAACCTCGGAAATCTCGATTCGGCCGAGCAAGCCTTTAACCGCGCATCAAATTATGTCAAACTGCGTGGAGCGGCCGAGCAGTGGTTGAATCATATTCGCCAGACTCGGGTACGAATGGCCCAGAGTTGATGGCACAGTGAACCCGATCAGGGAGTTCTGATATGCAAAATAAAAACGATGAAATCTTGAACCAGGCAATGGACGATGATGCCGGAAGCGCGGGCGTGAGCCCGGGGTCTTCGGAAGGCAGCTCTGAGGAAGCGTCGGCAAAATCGGCCTCCAGGAAGAAGGCTTCCAGGAAGAAGGCCTCCAAGAAGAAGGCCTCCAAGAAGAAGGCCTCCAAGAAGAAGGCT
>JAVVET010000065.1:0-16640 GCA_032251235.1 Wenzhouxiangellaceae bacterium | reverse complement strand
TGCGCCTGGTGATCTCGATCGCCAAGAAATACACCAACCGCGGCCTGCAGTTCCTGGACCTGATCCAGGAAGGCAACATCGGCTTGATGAAGGCCGTCGACAAGTTCGAATACCGTCGCGGCTACAAGTTTTCGACCTACGCGACGTGGTGGATTCGCCAGGCGATCACACGCTCGATCGCCGACCAGGCGCGCACCATTCGTATCCCGGTGCACATGATCGAGACGATCAACAAGCTCAACCGCATTTCGCGCCAGATGCTGCAGGAAATGGGCCGCGAACCGACGCCGGACGAATTGGCGGTCAAGATGGAAATGCCCGAGGACAAGGTCCGCAAGGTGTTGAAGATTGCCAAGGAGCCGATCTCGATGGAAACCCCGATCGGCGACGACGAAGATTCGCACCTGGGTGATTTCATCGAGGACCTCAACATCCTGTCGCCGGTCGACAAGGCCACCACCACCGGCCTGACCGATACGGTGCAGAAGGTGCTCGGCGGTCTGACCCCCAGAGAGGCCAAGGTGCTGCGCATGCGCTTTGGTATCGACATGAACACCGACCACACGCTCGAAGAGGTCGGCAAGCAGTTCGACGTCACCCGCGAGCGCATCCGGCAAATAGAGGCCAAGGCGTTGCGCAAGCTCAGGCATCCGACTCGCTCGGAGCAACTCCGGAGCTTTTTGGACCTGGAGTAACCGGGTAATTCGGCGCCGATTTCCAAAACCCCGCTTCGGCGGGGTTTTTCGTATTCGGGCAAGCGGCATGGCCCGGATGAAAATCAGGAACTGAAAATCAGGAACAGGCACCATAACGCGCCGCCGCTGTAGCCTGCGCAGCACGTTACCATTGAAGACTGATCCATCGGATCGAGGCGATTGAATGAATGAACAGCAGGATCATGGCAGCGGCTCGCGGTTCCGGACCACGGCGCATACCCCCGCGCACTGCCTGCCGGGCTGCCCCATCGGCGTCACGCTGGGGATCGGCTTGTGATTCACGCTGACACTGGCCGTAACGCTGGCATTCATCTTCGGCATGGCCCGGCCGAACTGTCGCTGACGCGTGGTCACGGCATGAGCTTCAGCATGAACTTCAAGCGCCGGCCACGATCTGGCTGGCTGAAGCGGTTTCGATTGCGGTCATGGAAGTGGCGATGAACGTCGTCGACTTTGCGTCGGGCGGCCTGGCTGCGATGTCGGTCGCAGAGCGGGTGTTCGGGTGCTCGCTGCCACAATACCGGCCGGCTACATTGCCGCCTGGCCGGTCAACCGGTGGCTGATCGGCAAGAACCTCAAGCACTGCCATTGAGTGCGAATGCCTGGCTGCTGTCGGCTTACCGGGCCCAAAGCCATGCGGCCTGGGCCGACTGGCTGGTTTCGACTTTCGACGGTTTCGACTGGCAGCGTTTCGAGCTGCCGGGGCGCCATTTTGCCTGGCGCATCCGCGGCAACCCGCTGAGCTGGCTGGACACACTGCCCGACCAGCCACCGGCGCTGATCGTCGCAACCTCGATGGTCGACCTGGCCACGATCAAGGGTCTGCATCCGCGCCTGGCCGGCGTGCCGTGTGTCTATTATTTCCACGAAAACCAGTTTGCCTACCCGCAAAGCCGGACCCAGAGCTCTGTCATCGAGGCGCAGATGGTTCAGCTTTACGGCGCGCTGGCGGCCGATTGCATTCGTTTCAATTCCGTCTACAACCGCGACAGTTTCCTTGAAGGTGTCGACACACTGCTCGGCCGGCTGCCGGACCAGCTGCCGAGGGGCGTGCGCGAACGGCTGGAGCAAAAAGCCGGCGTTCTGCCGGTGCCGATCGTCCCGATTCCGGCGCGTGAGCCCGGTTTCGAGCGCGATCGGCGCCTGATCGTCTGGAACCATCGCTGGGACCACGACAAGAACCCGGATCTGTTTGCCGATGTCCTGATCGCACTGGCCGAAGCCGGCGTCGATTTCAGGCTGGCGCTGCTTGGCTGGCGCCACCGGCACGAACACCCGGCGCTGCAAAGACTGCGCCGGAAGTTGCCTGGCCGGATCCTTGTCGATGAATGTCTGGCGCGGACCGAATACCGGGCGTTGCTGGCGCGCGCCAGCATCGTGGTGAGCACCTCGATTCACGAATTCCAGGGCCTCGCACTGCTCGAGGCCGTCAGCGCCGGTGCAAGACCGCTGGTGCCCGACGCGCTGTGCTATCCCGAAATGTATCCATCGGCCTACCGCTACCCGGCCGGAAACCAGGCCGCGCTGACGGCTCGGTTGCGGCAATGGCTGGAAACTGGCCTGCCACCGAAGGTCGATGTCGGCGGCTGGACCGCGGCAGTGCTCGAACCCCGCTGGGCAAGCCTGCTGGCGTGCAGTCTTGCAGGCGCGCCATCGAGTCGACTTTGACGCCGACCGGGATAAGATAATAAACTGCATGGCCGAGTATTTCGGTCGAGCAGTTTTTGGGACCATTCATCCATCCAAACCAACCGCCGAGGCGAATCCAATGACTGTCACACGCTTGATCCTTCTGGCGATGCTCGCCGCCGTGCTGGCGCGCCCGTCGGCCGCGCAAGATCCGCAAAACGATGCCATGTTGCGCGCCATCACCGGCAACGCCGGCGCGCCGGCCGGCCGCGATGTCCATTACTTCGAAGCCGATCCGGCCGCAACCGGCTACCTGGCCGTGCCCGAAGGCGAAGGCCCGTTCCCGGCCGTGATTCTCATCCACGAGTGGAACGGCCTGGTCGAGCGCATCAAGCAGACCGCCGACGCCTTTGCCGAGCAGGGTTACGTGGCTTTTGCAGCCGACCTTTACGGCGGCCGCACCGGGGCCACACGCGACGAGAACGTCGAGCTGATGCAGGCCGCGCGCGCCGATCAGCAGAAAATCATCGACAACCTCGATGCCGCGGTCGCCTGGGTTGACGCCCATACGCCGGCGACCGGGAAAACGGCGACCGTGGGCTGGTGCTTTGGCGGCGGCATTGCCCTTTCCTACGCGTTGGGCAGCGACCGGCACGACGGTACGGCGATTTTCTACGGATCGCTGATCGACGACCCGGAGCAGATGCAGCATATCCACCACGAGGTCTACGGCACCTTCGCCGAGAACGATCGCGGCATTCCGGTCGAGCAGGTCAACGATTTCGTCGATGCCCTTCGCGAAGCCGGGGTCGAAAACGACGTGCATATTTACGATAATGTCAACCACGGCTTCTGGCTGCACGTCGACCGCGACCCGGAAAACAACCGCCCGGCCGCCGAACACGCCTGGGACCGGCTCAAGGCCTATCTCGGCCGCGTTCTTTGAAAAAGCTGAAACCACAAACTACGCAGATTTGCGCAGATTGTTGCAGGTGCTGAACAACCGGCCGAGGTGACTGGCACTGACTTGACCAGAATACTCCCGTAGCTTGCTTGCAGGCGAATCGAATGATCGGAAGCCCCGAGAAGATCTGGAATCCATTAGAAATTCAGGGGCATTCGAGGCGAGCTAGCCGTTGGCGCAAAAACCGACGCAACCGCAGCGCCCGGTTTCCAGTCCGACTCAACGTATCCCACTCCGGAGGGAAAAATGAAGAATCTGCTCGTTTTTGCACTTGCGACGTTCCTGGCGCTGCCCGCCTGGGCCCAGACGAACCCGATCGAAATCGAGGAATGGACCGTCGAATGGGAGAACACCCGCCCGCGTGATCCGTCGCTTGCCGACGACGGCCGGGTCTGGTTGGTCGGCCAGGCCGGCGACTACGCGGCCGTGTTCGACCCGGCCACCGAAGAAATGAAACGTTTCGACCTGCCCGAAGGCGCCGGCCCGCACACCGTCTATATCACCCGTGACGATGAAATCTGGTACACCGGCAACAAGGCTGCCCACCTGGGCCGAATCGACCCGCAGACCGGCGATGTCACTCGGATCGAGATGCCCGAAGGTGAATTGAAGGACCCGCACACGCTATTCGAAGACTCGCAGGGCCGGCTCTGGTTTACCGCGCAGTGGTCCAACCAGGTGGGGCGCTACAACCGCGAGACCGGCGACATCGACCACGTCGACGTGCCGACGGAGAATGCCCGGCCCTACGGCATCGAGGTGGCCGCCGACGACACCGTCTGGGTGGTGTTGCTGGGCACCAACAAGCTGGCCAGAATTTCCCAGGACATGCAATTGACCGAGATCGAATTGCCGCGCGAAGACGCACGGCCCCGGCGCATCGCGATCACCGACCGGGGCATCTGGTACGTCGACTATGCACGCGGCTACCTGGGCGTCTACGACCCGCAGACGCAGGAATTCAAGGAATGGCAAAGCGAGCTGGGCCCGCGGTCGGGTCCTTACGCGCTGGCCGATGACGCCCAGGGCCGACTGTGGTTCGTCGAGACCCATCCCGACCCGAACCGCTTTGTCGGCTTCGATCCGGATACCGAGGTGTTCTTCAGCATCACGCCGATTCCGTCGGGCGCCGGGGCCGTGCGCCACATGGTATTCGACGCCGCGCGCAACGCGATCTGGTTCGGCACCGACACCAACAAGATCGGCAAGGCCAGCCTGTCCGAATAGCAGCAACGAGGCTCGCCCCATGGTGGCGCCTCGTAGGTTGCTTCGGCGACCTTGGCGGCCTCGGTCACTCGTCCCCAGTGCAATGAAAACCATCGATTGCCGGCCAGGTCTCGCCAGGCATGGGCCATGTGGCACATGGCGCCGGCCGGCTAAGCGTCTTAATATGTCGTAACCATCGGGTTTGAAGCACGCCCGGCGCGCCGCGATACCAGTTTCAACAACGGAGAGATTCATGCATCGTCTATTGATTACCGCACTGGCCGCGATCGGCCTGGCCGGGTCGTTGTCGGCCCAGCCGGAACCCACCCGGCTGCTTCGCGACCCGGACATTTCCGATTCGCAGCTGGTGTTCGTCTATGCCGGCGACCTTTGGCTGGCCGCGCGCGACGGCAGCGATGCACGCCGGCTGACCAGCCATCCGGCCGAGGAAAACACGCCGATCTTTTCACCGGACGGCAGCCGGATTGCGTTTTCAGCCGAATACGATGGCAATACCGACGTCTATGTGATCCCGGTCGAAGGCGGCCAGCCGCAGCGCCTGACCTGGCACCCGACGGCCGATACGCTGGTCGACTGGGTCCCGGACGGCAGCGCGGTCGCATTCGTCTCCAATCGGGAAACCGACCACGGCCGTTCAGGCCAGCTCTACCACGCGGACCTGGAAGGCGGACTGCCGGTCAAACAGATGCAGGCGCGGTTTTACCGTGGTGCCTACGATGACACGGCCGACGACACGGCCGGACGGCTGGCCTACATCGACTTTGGTTCCGGCTACAACGGCCTGTTCGGCGGCAGCGCCGGCTGGAAGGGCTACCGCGGCGGCACGACGCCGTCGATCCGCATCCTCGACCTGGACGACCAGAGCATCGTCGACGTGCCCGGCGAGCGGGTCACCGACTTCAACATCTTCTGGCTTGACGGCCAGGTGCATTTCCTGTCCGACCGCGACGACAAGGATTTCAACCTGTTTCGTTTCGATCCCGCCAGCCGCAGCATCACCCAGCTGACCCGCGAATCGGAATTCGACATCATGTCGGCCGCCGGTCATGCCGGCCAGGTGGTCTATGAAAGCGGCGGCCGACTCAAGCAGCTCGACCTGGAATCCGGCACCGTCGAGACGCTGGAAATCGCACTGAATCCGGACCTGCCGCAGCTGCGCCCGGGCTGGAAATCGGTGGCCGGCAACATCCAGGGCATCGACATCTCGCCCAACGGCAAGCGCGCCATCATCACCGCGCGCGGCGAGGTCTTCACGGTGCCAGCCGACAAGGGCTCGACGCGCAATCTCAGCAACACGCCGAGCGTGCGCGAATACGCCGCACTGTGGTCTCCGGACGGCAATCAGGTGGCCTGGATCATCGAAATGCTGCATGGCCAGACCTTGCAGATCACCGACCAGACCGGCATGGGCGAGATTCGCTCGTTCGAACTGGGCCCGGATTTTTACGAACTCGAGGCCTGGCACGCCGAAACCGGGCGAATCGCGTTCAGCGACAACCACCTCGGTCTGCACGTCATCTCGCTTGAAGACGGCCGGATCGATCCGATCGCGACCCAGGCACGGCGCGCCGGATTCGACGTCGCGTTCTCTCCGGACGGGCGCTGGCTGGCCTACAACCTGGAGCAGGCCAACTTCCACGCCGACCTGGTCGTTTATGACTTCGATTCGGGCCGGTCCACGGTCATCACCGACGGCACGGCCGATGTTGCCTCGCCGGCCTTCGGTCCGAAAGGCCAGTACCTGTATTTTGCCGCCTCGACCAATTCCGGTCCGCTGCAGGTGGGCCTGAACATGACCAGCCAGGAGCGGCCCTACCGCGCCGGCCTGTATGCCGCCGTGCTGTCCGCCGACGGCAAATCACCGCTGGCGCCCGAGACCGGCGACGAGCCGCTCGACGAGGAAAGCGCCGATGCGGATGAGAAGAATGACGACGGCGAGGATGACAACAATGACGACGGCGAAGAAAAGAAGCAAGCGCCCAGCGTCGAGATCGATTTTGCAGGCTTGAGCGCGCGCATCATCGGCCTGCCGGTGGCCGAGGGCAACTACAGCCTGCTGCAGGTCGCCGGCGACGGCAAGCTGTTTTACCTCGAGGCGCCGCAACCGGGCCAGAGCGTTCGACCGCCCGGACAATCCGAATCCGCCGACAACCAGCTGATGCGCTTCGATTTTGAAGAACGCGAGTCCGGCAGTGTGCTGGGTGGCGTGGAGTCGTTCCGGATCGCATCGGCCGGTAAGCACATGATCCTGCAGATGAGCGGAAACGGCCTCTCGATTGCCGAGATCGAAAAGGATATCAAGCCCGAAAGCCTCGATACCGCGGGCCTGCGCACATACGTCGACCCGCGTGTGGAGTGGGCGGTCATCTTCGACGAGGCCTGGCGCATGCAGCGCCAGTATTTCTACGCCGACAACCTGCACGGCCTGGACTGGACCGCGGTGTATCAAAAATATCGGCCGCTGGTCGAACACGTCGGCCGCCGGGAAGACCTCAACGCTTTGCTGGTTGAAATGATTGCCGAGTTGCAGGCCGGCCACAACCGCGTCGGCGGCGGCGACATCCATCGCGAAAACGGCGTTCAAAGCGGCCTGCTGGGCGCGAATTTCCGGATCGACAGCGACCGCTATCAACTGGCGCGCGTCTATTCCGGCGAGTCCTGGAACCCGTTTTTGCGCGGCCCGCTGACCGAGCCGGGCAACGAGGCGCGTCAAGGCGAGTACATCCTGGCCATCAACGGCGAGGCGTTGACGGCAACCGACAATATCTTCCGCATGCTGCAAAACACCGTCGACGAGCAGGTCACGCTGAGCGTGGGCCCGGCGGCCGATGGCAGCGACTCGCGCGAGATCGTCGTGATCCCGACCGACTCGGAAGGCGCGCTGCGGCTTTGGGCCTGGATCGAGGACAATCGCCAGCAGGTCGAGCGGGCCACCGACGGCCGGGTCGGCTATATCTACCTGCCCAACACCGCCGGGGCCGGCTACACCTTTTTCAACCGCATGTTCTTCAGCCAGGTCGACAAGCAAGCCGTGATCGTCGACGAACGCGCCAACGGCGGCGGCCAGGCCGCCAACTACATCGTCGAGGTCCTGAGCCGCAAGCACCTGTCGAGCTGGAAGGATCGCGACGGCCTGCCCTACAACACCCCGGCCGGTGCCGTGCACGGACCGAAGGTCATGCTGATCGACCAGGACGCGGGCTCGGGCGGCGACTACCTGCCCTACGCCTTCCGGCACCTTGAAATCGGCAAGCTGATCGGTACGCGCACCTGGGGCGGGCTGATCGGCATCTCGGCCAACCCGCCGCTGGTCGACGGCGGTCGCATGACGGTGCCGTTCTTTCGCTTCGTCGACGCCGACGGCAACTGGTCGGTCGAGAACGAAGGCGTGGCGCCGGACATCGAGGTCAGGCTCGACCCGGTCGCGACCAACAACGGCCGCGACACCCAACTCGAGCGCGCCATCGAGCACATCCTGGCCGAGCTGGAGACCTACGAATCCCCGGTACCGCCGATCCCGCCGCTGCCGACCGAGCTGGGCCAGTAGGCCTGGCCCGAAATGCTTGAGACAATGCCCGGCCTGGCCGGGCCTTTGTTCTGTTCTGGAGGGCCCAGCTTGTGTCGGACGTTCCGCACAATGCCGACTGCACTGGCGCTGCTGGCCACTGCAATACGCCGATGATGGCGAACCGTTAGACTGTCGCCAACTACCCACAGGCAGGATTCCATGATTCAATCCGTAAAATCGAACGGCCGCGGCCAGCAGGGCCCGCCCGATCTTCAGGATCTGCTGGACAAGCTCGGCGGCGGTGGTGGCCCTTCGGGCAAGCTTGTCGTCGGTGCCATTGTCGTCATCGCGCTGATCTGGGCGGCCATGACCTCGTTTTATACTGTGCAGCCCGAAGAGCGGGCCGTGGTCAAGCGCTTCGGCGCGGTCATCGGCATCACCGATCCGGGCCTGCACTTCAAGATTCCGTTCAATATCGACCAGGTCCAGTTCGTGGCCACCGAGCGGGTGCTCAAGCAGGAGTTCGGCTTTCGCACCACCAGCAGCGAGGCCGGCCGGGCCAGCACCTACAGCGCCCAGCAGTTCGAGGACGAGTCGCTGATGCTCACCGGCGACTTGAACATGATCGACGTCGAATGGGTGGTGCAGTACCGCATCAACGACCCGATCAAGTTCCTGTACCAGATGCGCGAGCCGACCCGCACGCTGCGCGATATTTCCGAGTCGGTAATGCGCCGCATCGTCGGCAACATGCTCGGCTCCGAAGTGCTGACCATCGGCCGGGTCGAGATCCAGCAGATCGCCGGCGAAGAAATTCAGACCCTGATGGACGGCTACGATGCCGGCATCCGCATCAGTACCGTCGAAATGCAGGACGTTGTGCCGCCGCCGGCAGTGCAGCCGGCTTTCAACGAGGTTAACGAGGCGCGCCAGGAGCGCGAACGCATGATCAACGAGGCCCAAAAACGCGTCAACCAGGAAATTCCGAATGCCGAGGGCGGGGCGTTGCGCACGGTGGCCGAGGCCGAGGGCTATGCCACCGAACGGGTCAACCGTGCCGAGGGCGAAAGCGCCCGATTCTCCGCGGTATTGGCCGAATACGCGATGGCGCCCGAAGTGACCCGTTCGCGCCTGTACCTGGAAACGCTCGATGAGATCCTGCCGACCATCGGCCAGGTGCTGGTGGTCCAGGAAGGCCAGCTCGGTCCGCTGCCGCTGCTCGATGTCAACCGCAACAGCGGAGGTGAACAATGAAGCCGATTCTGATCGCAATCCTGGTCATCATCGCCGCAGCCGTCGGCAACTTCATTTTCTATACCGTCGACGAGGCCGAGCAGGCCATCATCGTGCAGTTTGGCGAACCGATCGGCGATGTGGTCAGCGAACCCGGGCTCAAGCTGAAACTGCCGTGGCAGCAGGTTCGCTACTTCGACAAGCGGCTGCTGGTGTGGGACGGTGATGTCACGCAAATCCCGACGCTGGGCCGCGAATTCATCCTGGTCGATACCACGGCTCGCTGGCGCATTGCCGACCCGCTGCTGTTTCTGACCAGCGTCCGCGACGAGCGCGGTGCGCGCACGCGGCTGGATGACATCGTTGACTCGGTGGTGCGTGACATGGTTTCTTCCACCGAGCTCGAGGAGATCGTTCGCTCCAAGGACTGGGAAGTCAGCGCCGAGGCGCTCGACGACCCGGCACTGGCCGAACGCAGCGACGTCAACCTGAAAATGCAGCCCAAGCTGGGTCGCGAGCTGCTCGAACAGGAAATCCTCAACCGGGCCCGGGACTCCATGCCCGACCTGGGCATCGAGCTCGATGACGTTCGCATCAAGCGCGTCAACTACATCAGCTCGGTGCGCCAGCAGGTCGAAAGCCGGATGATCGCCGAGCGTCAGTCGATTGCCGAGCGCTTCCGTTCCGAGGGCCGCGGCCGCAGCCAGGAAATTCTCGGCAACATGGAGCGCGATCTGCGCAGAATCCAGTCCGAGGCCGCCAAAGAGGCCGAACAGATTCGCGGTCGCGCCGACGCCAAAGCGACCCAGATTTATGGCCAGGCCTTCGGCGCCGATCCGGAGTTCTATTCGTTCTTCCGGACGCTGGAAAGCTATCGCGCGCTGGGCGAGAACAGCACGCTGATGCTGCGCGCGGATTCGGACTTCTTCCGCTATCTCGAACGCTCGCAGCTCCAGTAGGCGGTCAGCGGCCGCCAATTGATCGGCGCACCGGTCCAAAACGGTTACGGCCGTAATGTATCCAGCGGCTGCCCGGTCCGTATCATTGAAATCAGATGCCCGATCGTTGGATCGGGCATTTTTCTGTGCGCGGCTGATCAGGCTTGCGGTTTCATGCGCGGGACGATCAGCCCAATTCCGAATCCAACCACGAGGACAGGCCGATGATGCAGAAACCACCATTGCAAACCACTTCCGTAGATGGCCGGCGCATTGCCTACCGCGAACTGGGCGAAGGCCCGCCGCTGCTGCTGATCCACGGCATCCCGACCAACAGCCTGATGTGGCGCGAAGTCATGCCGCGACTGGCGGCCAGGCATCGGGTCATCGCACCGGACCTGCTCAACTACGGCCAGTCGGAAAAACCCGAGCATGCCGATGTCTCGATCAATGCCCAGGCCCGCATGATCGCCGGCCTGATGGATGCGCTGGGGATTCGACGCGCCGACGTGGTGGCCCACGATATCGGCGGCGGCGTGGCCCAGATCCTGGCCGTGACCCGGCCGGAAAAGGTTGACCGGCTGGTGCTGATCGACAGCGTGTGCTTCGATTCCTGGCCCATCCCGGAATTCGAACCGTTGCAGCAGCCGGGCGCCGAGGACGACATGAGCCTGGATGATTTTATCGGCATGATGCGCGGTTTCATGCCCACAGGCGTTCACGACAAGAGCGTCATGACCGACGAATTGATTGAAATCTACCTCGAACCCTGGTCGTCGGAAGACGGCAAGCGCGCATTCTTTCGCAACCTGAGGCGCCTGAACAAGGAATACACCGAAGCCATTGCCGGCCAGCTTGGCGGGCTGGCCCAGCCGACGCTGATCCTGTGGGGCGACCAGGATCCGTTCCAGAAGCCCGAGTACGCTGATCGCCTGGCCGAGGCGATTCCGAATGCGAAGCGGGTCTGGATCGAGGCTGCGGCGCACTGGCTGATCGACGAAAAGCCGGACCGGATCAGCGACGAAATCAGCCGCTTTCTGGACTGACAAAACGGCTCGCGCGGATCGCCTTGCTCATCTGCCTTTCGTTACGAGACCTGGTCGGATCCTGATCGCCGCGCGTTCCGCGGCCGAGCGAACTTGCCTGGACAGTGAGGATGTGCGATCGAGCCAAAGGTCGCGAACACGAGCATGAAGGCCCGGCGGGACGGTAGTAGAAAGACCGGTTGATCGGGCGCGGCAAGCCGTGGCGTTATTCCCGCGCAGGCTCATGCATGCCGATTGCCGCGCGGATCCCGCGCGGCAATCGCCTCCATGCCGGTTTCAGGCCTTGCCGGCGATCCAGTCGTCGATGACCTGTTCCAGGATGCCCAGCGGCATCGAGCCGTTCATCAGCACCACGTTGTGAAACTCGCGAATGTCGAAGCGCTCGCCGAGCGTGCTGCGGGCGCGCTCGCGCAGCTGCAGGATCTTCATCATGCCGGTTTTGTAGGCCAGTGCCTGGCCGGGCATGACCAGATAGCGCTCGATTTCTGCGACCACATCGGTGCGCGCCATGCCGGTTTTTTCGGCCATGTAGTCGATCGCCTGCTCGCGGCTCCAGCGCTTGTGGTGCATGCCGGTATCGACGACCAGGCGCACGCCGCGAAACATCTCGGCCTGGAGCCGGCCGAGCTCCGAAAACGGGTCGGGATGGAGGCCGGCCTCGTGCGCCACGCGCTCGGCGTACAGCGCCCAGCCTTCGGAGTAGGCGGTAAACGGCAGCATCTTGCGGAACATCGGCACGCCCTCGATCTGCTGGGCCAGCGCGATCTGGAAATGGTGCCCCGGCACGGCTTCGTGGTAGGCCAGCGTGCGCAGGCCGAAACGCGGATGTTCTTCGACATTCTGGAGCTTGGCAAAGAACACGCCCGGGCGCGAGCCGTTCAGCGCCGGCGGCTGGTAGTAGGCACCGGCCGAGCCCTCTTCACTGAACTCGGGCACGCGCTTGACCTCCACCTCGGCGCTCGGGCGCACGTCGAACCAGTCATCCAGACTTTCCTGTGCTTCGCTGATGATGTCCTCGAAGGCGCTCAGGATCTGCTCGCGGCCGGCATCGGAATCTTCGAATAAAAAGCGCGACTCCTCGTTGAGCGCGGCCATGCGCGCCCCGACGGTGTCTTCGCAATAGCCCTGTCGACACAGGATGGCGTCCATTTCGGACTCGATCCGGTTGACCTCGGACAGGCCGATCTGGTGGACCTGTTCGGGGCTGAAGTCAGTGGTGGTATGCAGGCCGACCTGGTAGGCGTAGTACTCGTCGCCGTCCGGCAGGCGCCACACGCCGTCGTTGCTTTTGGCATCATTGAGCAGCGATTCGTAGTAATCGATCAGGGTTGCGTAGGCCGGGTAGACGTGGGCCTCGATTGCTGCGCTCAGTTCTGCCGGCAGTTGCTCGCGCCGGCCGGCCGGAAAGTCATCGATCGCGTCGACTTTCTTGAGCAGTTCGACGTGCAGCGGATTTTCGTTCGGCGCCTGGTCAATGAAAGCGCGCATCGCCGCAAGCGGCTTTTCAACCGCAAAACGCGGCGGCACCACGCCGTGGCGGTCGTGCTCGTAGAGCACATCGACCATGCCGCCGAATGCATCGGGGAACTGGGTCAGGCGCTCGAGATAAAAATCGACATCGCGTTCGTTCTTGACCGGATGCATCTGCAGCATGAAATTGGGCAGGCTGGTGTGGATGCCGAACATCTGGTTGACCGGAAAGCCGTGCCAGGTCCAGCGTTCGCCCTCGACCTGCTTTTCCAGAAACCATTCGAAAATGTCGTAGGAAAGTGCCTTCTGGCCCTCATAGTCTTCGCGATCGTAGCGGTGCAGCGTTTCGAGGCTGTCGCCGACCCAGTCGTTCATTTCCTCGACGCGCGCGACCGAAACCTCGTCGAGCTTGCCCTGGTAGAACTTGATCGGGAAGCCGTCGAGGATGCCGATCATGGTCAGCGCCTGTGGACTGTTCAAGCCGAACTGCAGGAACGTGCGCTCAAAAAACAGGTTCAGCGTGACCGGTTTGAACCAGATCACGTTGATGGCGAATGCCGAGACCAGCAAAAAAGCGACCAGCGCGGAATAGCCGGTCCATTTCAGTATTTTTCGAATCATGGGATCAGTGACGCACAAGGGATAGCGGTCAAGCTTAGCGGCAAACCGAGCCAGCGTCGATAGGCAACAAGTCATGCCGGGCCATGTCGATCGTAAAATCGGCCAGCCCAAAAAAAGCCGGTCCCGGAACTTGTCGGACCGGGGACTCGAATCAGCCTTTACCTGCGCTTGTGCTGATGCGTGAAATATGGCACAGTTGAGTGCATGTTGATCGATACACTGATGACTCGCCACGGTTCGACGCGACACCCGCGACGTCGATGCGGTTCCGATCTCGTCTGGCTGGTCGTTTAGCGCGCTTTTGATGGTTTGAAAGCATCGAATGAACTGACCCAGCCCGCCGGCTGGGTTTTTTTTGGACAAAAACCAGGACATCAATCACCGTGAAGCATTTCCTGTCCACGCTTGATTATCAACGCGAAGACATCCAGGCCCTGCTCGATCGTGCCGACGAACTTCGCCAGGCCCCGGTATCCCGGGCGCTGGCCGGGCGCACGATCGCGTGTCTTTTTTTGAACCCGTCGCTTCGAACGCGTGCTTCATTTGAAATCGGCGCATTTCAGCTGGGTGCCCATGCCGTCGTGCTTGAACCCGGAAAGGCTGCCTGGGGCATCGAATTCGAAAGCGGCGTGGTCATGGATGCCGGCGCCGAAGAGCACATCAGCGAGGTGGCCGGGGTGCTTTCGCGTTATTGTGATGCGATTGCCTTGCGCGCCTTCCCGCTGTTCCAGGACTGGCAGGTCGATCGCCAGGACCACGTCATCCAGGCGCTGGCCCGGCATTCGAGCGTGCCGGTCATCAATATGGAAACCATTGTCCACCCGTGCCAGGAACTGGCGCTGATGCGCACCATCCAGGATCATCTGGGCAAACCCGACCGGCGCAAGTTTTTGCTGACCTGGACCTGGCATCCAAAGCCGCTCAATACCGCGGTGGCCAATTCGGCCCTGCTGATCGCCTCGAAGTTCGGCATGGACATCACGTTGCTGGTGCCCGACGAGGCCTACCGGCTCGATCCGCAATTCATGGACGCCGCCGCAGCCCAGGCCTGCGAGGCCGGCGGCAGCCTGGAGCTGACCACGGATATCGAACAAGGCTACCGCGGCGCCGACTGGGTCTACGCCAAGAGCTGGGGCGCGCTGCCGCTGTACGGCCGCCCGGACCAGGAGGCCGCGCTGCGTGCGCCGTACCGGAATTTCATGGTCGACGGCGCCAAGATGGCGATGACCGCCAACGCCCGATTCAGCCACTGCCTGCCGCTGAGGCGTAACATCAAGGCCACCGACGAGGTTATGGATGCGCCGTATTGCGTAGCCCTGGAAGAGGCCGAGAACCGGCTGCACGTGCAAAAGGCGTTGATGCTTTCGCTGATGGCTGGCGATCGGTAATGATGATTGGCAATGATGCCGGAGGCATGCCGCCGAGAGTCGATTCATGAATTTAAACAGGAAATGAAAGCCCGATGAGCAAGCAAAAAATCGTACTGGCCTTCTCCGGAGGCCTGGACACCAGCTACTGCGTCCTGGCGCTGAAAACGGAGGGCTTCGACGTCCACACCGCATTCGTCGATACCGGCGGCATCGACCAGCGCCAAAAGCAATGGATCGCCGATCGTGCGCTCGCGCTCGGTGCGATCGAACATCACGAGCTCGAGGCCGGTCAGCCACTGTGGGACCAGTTCGTCGTGCCGCTGCTGTGGTCGGGTGCGCGCATGCTCGATCAATACCCGATGCTGTGTTCGGACCGCTACGTGATCGTCCAGCAATGCCTGGGTCTTGCCGACCGGCTGGGCAGCCGCCACTTTGCCCACGGCTGCACCGGCATGGGCAACGATCAGCTGCGCTTCGACCAGTCGGTGCGCAGCCTTGGAAACTATGAAATTCATGCCCCGATTCGCCAGCTGCAGCGCGAAACCCGCAACGTTCGTGAATACGAGATGCAGCTGATGGCCAATGCCGGGGTCGAGGTGCCGCAATCGGCCAGCCGATATTCGATCAACGAGAACCTGCTCGGCGTAACGCTGTCGGGCCAGGAAATCGACCGTTTTGAGGCCCCCGGTGAAGACACCCGGGTCTGGTGCCGGCAACGCGCCCAATGGCCGCAAGGCAGCGCCGAGTGGACGCTGGGCTTCGAGCAGGGTCGGGCCGTGTCGCTGAACGGCGAGCCGCTGGCCGGCCCATTGATGCTCGAACGGCTGAACCGCGAAGTGGGTGCCTGGGGCGTCGGTCGGCACTTGTATACCGGCGACGTGTCGATTGGCCTGAAGGGCCGCATCGTGTTCGAATGCCCGGGCGTGGATGCACTGATGATGGCCTGCCGGGCTCTGCACGAATGTGTCAACACCCGTCTGCAGAACCAGTTTCGGCATATCATCGCGGCGCGTTGGGCCGAGCTTGTCTACACCGGCTTTTTCTTCGAGCCGCACAAGGCCGATCTCGAGGCCTACCTGGAATCGGCCAACAAATTCGTTACCGGAAGCGTCAGGCTGAAAACCGAGGGTGGCGAGCTGAGCGCGGTGGCCGTCGATTCGGATTTCATCCTTCAGGATCCCGGCTCGGTTTATGCGCAGTCGGCTTCCTGGACCCCGGAAGAAGCCGAGGGCTTTGTTAAATTGCTGGGCCAAAGCTCGACGCTGGCCCAGCGCATCCGGAACAAGGCATGAGCATCGAGGCGGGCATGGACGTCACGATCGACCGCATTCTCGAGCATTTGAGCGTCCTGATTGCCGATAACAGCGAAAACCCGCCTCGGGAGATCAGCGCGCGTTCGCCGATGTTCAGCTACATTCGGAGCATTTTGCCGAAATCCTTCGAGATTTCGGTCAACGATCATGGATATGGCCACGTCACCCTGCTGGCGCGGCGCGGGCAGCCGGAGATGCTGTTCAATTGCCACCTCGATACGGTACCGATCGGCCCGGGCTGGAGCGTGCCGCCGTTGCAGCTGACGGTCAGGGACCGGCGCGCCTGGGGCCGCGGCAGTTGCGATATCAAGGGCGCTGCAGCGGTGCTGCTGGCGGTGGCCGAGCGCACCGAGCAGCCGATGGCGCTGCTGTTTACCAGCGACGAGGAAGGCGCCGGTGGCTGTTGCGTTCGACGCTTTCTCGACAGCGATGCCGCCGGCGGCTTTGACCGTGCCGTGGTCTGCGAGCCGACGCGCAACCGCGCCGTGCTGTCGCACCGCGGGTTTCTTTCAGTCAAAGGCTCGTTCAATGGTCTCGCCGGGCACTCCTCGCAGCTGCGCGCGCTCCATGACAACGCAATCCACGCGGTCGGCCGCTGCATTGCC
>JAVVET010000064.1:0-16657 GCA_032251235.1 Wenzhouxiangellaceae bacterium | reverse complement strand
ATTCTCAGTGGCCGAGATATCGTAAAACCGCTAAACCAGACTTGACCCCATTTCTCATCACGCGGCACCACGCGCCCTCGAATTCGATTCTCAGTGGCCGAGATATCGTAAAACCGCTAAACCAGACTTGACCCCATTTCTACTTGCCATCGAAGTGTGTTCCTGCGCGATTCTTTCCAACCACTACTTATGTAGAACTCCATCAGGAATCAAGCATGCGTTTCGACCCCGAACCGGTCGGCAAGATCATTGAGTCGCTCCAGAAATCTCTCGCGCTGAGCATCGGCGCGAATACGTCCTGCCGCCCCGCGCCACGATTCATCACGCGGCACCACGCGCCCTCGAATTCGATTCTCAGTGGCCGAGACATCGGAAAACCGCTAAACCAGACTTGACCCTATTTCTAAAAAAGGGTTGGCTCAAGCGGCACCTGGACATTGATGTCGCAGTGAGAAATCGTACAGAACAACCAGCGGTTTTCTGATTTTTCGGCTACGGCGCCAACTTGCGTTTCAGTGCGCCGGCCATGGCTTTCGGCATGTGCGGCAGTGAGCGCAGCAGCCAGGGCAGGACACGGCGTTTGGTCCGATTGAGCGACTCGGGGATGACCGCCTCGATCAGGTGCGGGCCCGGCTGCCCGAACGCGTATTCCATCGCCCGGCAGAAATCCTCGGCACTGTCGGCGCGCACCGCGTGCACGCCCATACCCTGGCTCATGCGGGCAAAGTCCAGCTTTGGTCCGGTGAGGTCGAGTTGGGATCGTGCCTTGGGGCCGCCGCGATCGCGTGCGCCGACGCGCTCGAGTTCAACATTGAGAATCGAATAGGCGGCATTGGCAAACACCACCACGGTGATATCGAGGTTTTCGCGCGCCATGGTCCACAGGGCCTGGTTGGTGTACATGGCCGAGCCGTCCCCGACCAGCGCCAGCACCGGCCGGTCCGGGCAGGCGATGGCCACGCCGATCGCATTCGGCAGGCTCTGGCCGATGGCCCCGCCGGTCAGCGTGAGCAAATCGTGGGCCGGGGCGCCTGCGGTCATCATTGGCAGCATCAGCCCCGAAGTGTTGGCCTCGTCGGCGACGATGGCATTTTCCGGCAACAGATGGCCGACCGCCTTGCAGACTTTCTCGGCGCTCAGGCGCCCGCGCGGGCGATCGGGCCGGCCGGGCGCCTGCAGCACCGGCTCCGAGTTTTCCGCACCCAGCACGGCCGCCAGTTTTTCCAGGCTGGCCTGGCTGTCCTGCGTCGGGTCGCAAAGGCTGTGGACCTTGCAGCCTTTGGGCACCAGCTCGCTGGGCTTGCCCGGATAGGCGAAGAAGGACACCGGCTGCTTGGCGTCGACAAGCACCAGGTGGTCGAATGCCGACAGCTGCAGCGTGGCCAGTTCGGCCAGGTAGGCAATGCGCTCGACCGGCGGACGGCCGGCGCCGCGCTCCAGCCGGGTCGGAAAAACCTCGGCAAGGATTTTCACGCCGCTGTGGGCGGCAATCCGGGCGGCTTCGCGCAAGGCGCCTTCGCGCAAGGCACGGCCGCCAAGCAGCAGTGCGGTCTTGTCATCGCTTCGAATCGCCTCGGCGATGGCGGCAAGCGTTTCCTCGTCGGCCGCTTCGGGCTTGGGTGTCGGCGGCGGCGCTGCGGGCTGCCCGCCCTCGCCCCAGGACACATCGGCCGGCAAAATCAGCGTGGCGACCTGGCCGGGCGGGCCGACCGCCGCGGCGATGGCGTCGACGGCGTCACGGCACAGGTCTTCGGTGCGTTTAGAACTGCGTACGAAGTTCGGCGAAACGTTGCGCGCAACGGTTTCGATGTCGGACTGCAACTGGGCGTCCAGCGGCTGGTGGTAAGTCGCATGGTCGCCGACGATATTGACCACCGGCACCTTGCCCTTGCGCGCGTTGTGCAGGTTAGCCAGGCCGTTGCCCAGGCCGCAGCCCAGGTGCAGCAACACGGCAGCCGGCTTGTCGGCCATGCGCGCGTAGCCGTCGGCGGCCCCTGTGGCCACGCCCTCGAACAGCGCCAGCACTGCGCGCATGCGCGGCTCGTCGTCGAGCGCGGCAACGAAATGCATCTCGCTGGTGCCGGGGTTGGTGAAGCACACCTCGATGCCGGCATCGGCCAGCGTCTGCATCAGGGATTGTGCGCCGTTGGGCATCGTCATTCTCCTTGGGTTTCCGGCAGACCGGCGTCGAGACAGTGCGGGCCGATCTCCGCGATCCGGATCACGCCGGTCAGGGCCATGGCCAGGCGCAATTCGTCGCGGATGCCGGCCAGCAGGCGTTGCAGCCCAGGCTCGCCGGCCGCGGCCAGCGCCCACACCCAGGCACGACCAATCAATACCCCGTCAGCCCCCAGGGCCAGGGCACGGTAGACGTCGATCCCGCCACAGATGCCGCCGTCGACCAGCACCTCGATCCGGCCTTCCACGACGCGGACGATTTCCGGCAGCTTGGCGGCGGTCGAGGCGACACCGTCGAGCTGGCGACCGCCGTGGTTGGAGACCACGATGCCGTCGGCGCCGATCGTCACCGCGCGTTCGGCGTCGGCCCCATCGAGAATACCCTTCAGGATCAGCCGGCCCTTCCATTTCTCGCGCAGCCACTCGATGTCGGCCCAGGTCACGCTGCGATCGAACTGGGTGTCGATCCACTTGCGGAACGAGTCGGGATCGCTGGCGGCGTGGACGTACGGGCTCATGCTGCCCAGGCTCATCGGTCGGCCGCGCAGGACCACGTTCCAGATCCAGCCGGGGCGTGAGAGCACCTGGCTGATCTTCAGCAGCCTGGAACGCAGGCCGGGAACGGCCATGCCGTTGCGGGTGTCGCGATGACGCGGGCCGGGCATCGGCAGGTCGACGGTAAAGACCAGGGTCCGGCAGCCGGCCGCCCAGGCCTGGTCGATGACCGCCTCGACGATGCCGCGGTCGCGGATCATGTAGAGCTGAAACCAGAATGGCCGACCGGCGGCCTCGGCCAGCTCGTCGATGCCGCAGATGCCCACCGTCGAGAGCGTGAAGGGCACCTGCCCGGCTTCGGCCGCGCGCAGTGCCTGAAGCTCGCCACGGCGGGCCGCCATGCCGCCCAGGCCGATCGGCGCCAGGGCCAGAGGCATGGCGCAGGCCTCGCCGGCAAGCGTCGTGCCGGTATCGATCTGTTCGACGTCGACGAGCACGCGCTGCCTGAGCTTGACCCGGTCCCAGTCATCGGCGTTGGCCGCCAGGGTTCGTTCCCGGCCGGCGCCACCGGCATAGTAGTCATAGAGAAAGCGCGGCAGGCGTCGGCGCGCCAGTCTGCGGAAGTCGCCGATCGTGGCCGGCAGCTGTCTTAACATGTCGCTTTCTCCTGGTCAGCCGCCGGCACGGATCGAACGGGCCGCTGCCTGCGCGGTGAGAATGCAGCCGGGCAGGAAGGTGCCTTCCAGCGAACGCTTGCCGTTGGCCCCGCCGCCACCGAAACCGGCCGCCTCGCCCACGCAGTACAAGCCCGGAATCGATTCACCCGATGCGTCGAGCACCCGGCTGCCCAGGTCGGTACGCAGGCCGCCCAGGCTCTTGCGGGTAATCAGCTGCATGCGGACGGCGATGAACGGGCCGGCTCCTTTTTTTGTCAGCGGCGCGGGCCGGCAGGTGCGGAGCCGATCCGGGCCCCACTGGCGGGCATGCAGGATGCGGCGGATCTGATCGTCGTTGTGCAGGGTATCGCGGTGGGCGAAGTTGGCGTCGAAGGCGGTGACAACAGATCCCAGCACAGCCGGGTCGATATCGTGCGAACGAGTGAGCTGGTTCATCTTTCCGGCCAGCCCGGCCAGGCTCTCATCGACGAGGAAATCATCGCATTCGCGCCGCATCTGCTCGTACAGGCGCTTGTTGCCCAGCAGCAATTCTCCGACGAATGCCGGAAAACGCTTTTCGCGTATGGAGTGATTGTGCTCGGCCCCGGAGATGGCGAACTCCTTCAAGGCGATCCGTCGATTAAACAGGTGCCAGGTCCAGGGCTTTTCCTGCTCGGCCACGCGGCGGCACAGCCAGTGCGTGTCGAAGCCGGTGACCAGCGGCTCGGGACCGATGCGGCGGCCGCGGTGGTCCAGCCACAGCGCCGACTTGCAGGGTACGGCCGACAGGCCGTGGCCTTCGAAATGCGGATAGGGATGCGCAAAGCCGGCGGCATAGTTCCACATCTCCCCGGCATTATTGATGCGGCCGTCGAGTTCGTCGGCCACGAAGCGCTGCAGACGGCCATCGGCAAACGGATGGGCGCCATTGAGCATGGTCTTCGGTCGCGGGCGATGCCGGGGCCAGTTGGCGCGCGCCTGGTCGTGGCTGCCGTTGAGGCCGCCGGTGGCCAGCACCACGTTCGGCGCCGCGAGGCGCTTTTCGCGATGGTCGCGCTCATTGATGGCCAGCGCGCCGCAAACCCGGCCGGCACTGTGTTCCAGTGCCGTGATGCGGTGTTCGTGCAGCAGCTTCAGGCGACCACCGGAACCGGATTCGTGCAGGGCCCCAATCATGCGCCGGACGAGTTCGCGCGCAGTGCCCCACAGGATATGGTAACGCGGCACGGAATTGCCTTCGCCGAGGCGGCCGCGCTCGACCCAGTTGACCGCCGGCAGGAACTTCAGCCCTTCATCCAGCAACCAATCGTGGACATCGACACACGAACGCTCAACGTAATGACGGGCCCAGGCAAGCGACCAGTGGTCACGCGGATCGAGCTGGCCAAAACGCAACCAGTCTCGGTAGGCGATCTCGGGGCTGTCGGGGATTTTCTTTCTGGCCTGCAACGGCGTACCGACCAGCGCCATGCCACCGAAAGCCCACAACGCCAGGCCCCCGAAACGCTCGGTCCGGTCGCGATCGACCAGCGTGACCGACTGCCCGGCGCGCAGGCATTGCAGCGCGGTCACGATCCCGGCCAGCCCGCCGCCGATGACCAATACATCCGATGTAACAGAAGCTGTCATGCCCGACGACCGGAATCAGCCGCCAAAGACCATGCACCGCAGGGACTGGAATGCAACATGCCGCCAAGTGTACAACGTGGTTCCAATCACAAGCACTTGATCAGGACATTCATGGCCTCCCTTGATCACCCGCGATTTTTTCGGAAACCTCCGATTTGTATCCGAAATTGCGGTGCCCTGGTCATATCGCCGCGCCAGCATACTTCGACGACGCGATATCGGCCAGCGACTCGCGCCCGCGCCTTCCTTCATGATCGGCATTCACGATGGGCGAGCGACAGAATCCTGACCGACGCATATTCATAACCGGCTGAATGGCGCAAAAAGGCCGTCTCTACTTGCTGCATCCACCGTCGGATCCCTACTTCGGGCTCCGCTAGCAGCCTGCCGGACTTGACCGATCGATGCCGACTCCCGATCTTGCCGCCGTAACGCGTACACTCCAGACTCGGCTGTCGAAGCGCCTCGCGGAGTTCGCTGGACGCCCGGTAAACATCACCTTGCGCTCGCCCGAGCGCGTCGGCAGTGTGAGCAACACGATCAACCTTCACCTCTATCACGTCAGCGAGGACCCGAGCTTCTGCGACGCCGCCATCCCCGGCGTGATGCGGCCAACGTCATTCAGTCGTCGATGGCCTTGCGTCTCTTCTATTTCCCGACCAGCTGCCAAGACTGCGACGGCGCGGACAACCAGAACGCACTAAAGCGACAGACATTGCTCGGACACGCACTCCAGACGCTGCGGTTGGTGATCAGATGGATGTCGATGTCCCTGTTACCCGAGGCGCGCGCGCCTGGCACTGCACCGGAACCAATCGCGCAAAGTTGACTGCCTTTTCAGCTCGCTGTGGAATCTGCATGCTTGACACCCGTGCCTCTCATGCCCGCCGGATCAGCCTTTTGCGCATCTGGCTCGATGAAAATAATTCTCCACCCGGCTTTCCGTGGAACGCAACGACCATCGAGAATGTATCAGCTATTTCCTGATCGAGCATCGACCAAAGAGCCTCGATCCAAAAGTTTTCGGCCGATCCGTGGGAACTCCGGACGCACCACCTAAAGACATTGGAGGTGCCCCATCCAAGGTATTTGCCAACCATCCTGCGGAACCGGATGAGTAGCGAACACGACGCTTTTGGATAACGCGCTGCATGCAACCATCCCGATCCGGGGCGACAGGATTTTTATCCACGGGCCGGTGAATTCCGCGATGCCTTGTGAACGACGCCGCGGCGCGTGTCACGACGGTAACTTCTCGGGCCGGCGTTGCTCATCATGCTTCAAGTGCCTCAAGGCGCCTCCGGCGCGTCGGCTTCGACAAACCGACTCCAGACCATTCCGATCAGCGCCACGCCGACGGCCGCATATAACAGGCCGGCCCACGGCGCCTGGAGGACCTGCAGGGTGAGCGCCGAGACCAGGCACCACAGGATGGGAACGGCGGCCGCCAGCCAAAGCCGGTAGCCGCGCAACATCAGCAACGCGAGGCCAGGGGCGGCCACGGCCGTGGGGTCGGGATGGATGCCGAAAGCTTCGGCCTGCGACCAGCCGAAGCCGACCAGCGTGGCGATCAGCGGATAACCCGGCAGGCCGAGAACTGCGCGCGACAGGCCGGCCAGGCCCGGGACCGGGTTGCGGCGAAGGGGTACGGCGCTGCGCGGTTGGCCGAACGCAAGCAGCAACAGCAGCACGCCCGCGACCACGAAAGCCCCGCCGAACCAGGGACCGGCCCAGTTGAGCTGTGCGTATTGGCCGATCAGGAAGGTCGCACCGACCCAGGCCAGCGCCGCAGCCGGAACAAAAACGGCGCTGTGTACCCGCCCGGCCCAGGCCAGCCCGGCGGCGACCAACCCGGCGGCCAGCGTAAGTAGATGAAGCGGCCACCAGGTTTCGGAAACGCGCTTGATCAACCGGAAATACACTTCGGCGGTAAACGGGATGAAATCCGCGACCGCGTAGCTGGTCCAGTCACTCATCGACCTTCTCGATCCGCCATCGGCTGCGGCGCCTCGATGTGCCGGACCATTCGCCGGCGCAACTCGGCTGTGGGCATCTGCCCGGCGCCGGCCCGCATGTTTTCGTTCATCTGATCGACCCGGCTGGTGGCCGGGATAGCGCAGGTGTTCGCCGGGTGGCTGACGATGAACCTGAGCAGGAAATCGGCCCAGGTCCGGCAGTCGAATTCCTGCGCGGCCCAGTCCGGCACCTTCTCGTTGGCCTTGAGCCGCTTGATCGACATAGTTTCGGGACAGGCAGATGCAAAGAATTACCAGCCAGATTTCGATCCGCGACTGCGGTTGCGCGTCAGCAGGGTCGTAAGAACCAGGGCACCGCCATCAGCGCGAGCCCCCAGGTGGTAAATGCTGGTACCGCACGGGTCGGCGCCAACTGGTGTTCGACAGCATTTCGTATGCCGTCGGTGATACCGATGAACGGTCGGCCACCACGCTATCACTGCCCTGCCTGGATTGCCCGGCCGGATCGATCATGCCCTGGAAATCCGCCAGGCCGAAAGCCGACCCCGCGTCGGCGGTTGCCGAAGCCGCCGTCGACAAATGCTGCGTGGTGCAATGTAATCGCGAGGATGACCGAATCGCGGTCAATGGATGCCGTCATGCTGGGGCTCCCGGAATCAGAAAAAGCAATAATCTGCTTATGTTGCCACCGCCTGCCTGCTTCAAGACGCATCACCTGGCTGGCATGACAGCTACCGCCATGGCCCGGCGAATCATGTCGCGACACGGCAACATCGTGCTGTCGGAAAAGTTTTCCCGTACCGCTCGCATGGCCACCGGGTTTATTCAGTTCCGGGTCAAAACCACCAGGGAGCCTCGGAACAAGTCTCCGTGGGCGCGACGGAGTCTTTGCGGGAGGCTCCGGCTCGGCTTGGGCGAGCGTGGTTTGGTTGTTCCAAATAAGCGAGCACAAACGAGTCGGCGGCCCCGCAAAGGCGCGTCCCAGCTGGGTTTCGCCGGTGAAGCGCTAGGTGTACTTGTTCAGAGGTTCCCTAGCTGCATGACCCCGGCGACCAGGTGCAACAGCAACAGGCTGCTAAAGCTCCAGGCAGCATGCGAGTGCAGTTCACGCCAGCCAAGCGCCGCGCGCGAACCGTCGGCCAGCAGCCATCCGATACCGCTTAGCGCCGTGACCAGCAGCGCGACCAGCAACAGGCCTTCGAGCAGCGCGAGCAGTCCGGCCCCGTCGGGCGACGGAAGCTTTCCGCGCAGCGTGCCCGCCAGGTCCCTGCCGACACCCGGAAGTCTGCCGACCAGCCATGGAAAATACTGACGCCATCGACCATTGATACTGTTGCGAACGAGGTAGGCCAGCACCAGCCCGGCCAGCGCCAGGCCAAGGCCGATGTGCGCGAGGTCCAATACGCCCGCCGATTTCGGCACGATGCGGCGCATCGATATCCAGGGGCTGGTCAAAATCAGCCAAAGCGATAGCGAGGCGATCAGCCAGTGCGCGAGCCGCGCGCATCGATCGAGCCATTGGCCGATTGATTGAAGTAATGCGGGCATGCTGAATTCAACTCCCGAGACGGGCAATTTTCTCGGCAAAGCGATCGACCTCGTCCCAGTCGGTGAAATCCCGGTTGGTCTGCGGGTCGGTGGGGCCACCGGTCAGCCACATGATGAAGCGGATGATGTTGCGATCCATGAAGCTGTAGCGCTGGTAGTCGAGCTTGCCGGCGAAAACTCCGGTCAGGTCGGGCGTCCACGGAGACTTCTCCAAAAAGGCCTGCATGTAGGGGTTGGTCTCGGGCGTGTCCTTGCCCGGCTTGCGCGCGACCAGGCTGACCGAAAAGAAGCCGCTCGGGCGCTGTTCCAGCAGGGCCTGGTGGCGCTGGATAAAGTCGCGCAGCGCCGGCTTGTGCTGGCCGTTGCGGATGCTGGCGCCGAGGATGATGCGGTCATAGTCCTGAAGGTTTGCGTCGGCCGGCTCGAGCGCTGCCGCGTACGCCTGCTCGCCGCGTTCGGCCAGGCGATCGCGTATGCGCTCGGCAATCCTGCGCGTATGGCCGTAGCCGCTTTGGTAAAGCAAAAGGGTCTTGCTCACAGGTCGATCCTTTATGGATGTGTTGCGTGAACAAGTATAGAAGCCGGCGCCGGGAACGAATTTGATCCGGGTCAGTTTGTGCTAATCAGGCGTTCGCAACTCGTACAGTTCACCGATGCCGATCGGCTGCAGAACGTCCAAGGGGCCAAACAATCAAAACCCGGCGACGGATGGACCGTGCGCCGGCTTTGAGGTTGCGTGGGTGCGTGCCTACGCGGCTGCAGCCAGATCGATATCCGTGTCGGTGTCCAGCACCACGGCCACGGCATGCATGACCGAAGCGATGCGCACGGCGTCCTGGATGGCATTGATCGAGACCCCGGCCTTGATCAGGATCTTTTCGTGGCTGTCGATGCACATGCCGCAACCGTTGATCGCCGATACGGCCAGGCTGATCAGTTCGAAATCGGCTTTTTCGATGCCCGGGTTGCCGATGATGGTCATGCGCAGACGGGCCGGCAGCTTGGCGTATTCTTCGTTACCGGCCAAGTGCAGAAAGCGGTAGTAGATGTTGTTCATGCCCATGATTGCCGCGGCAGCCTTGGCGGCCTTGAAGTAGGCCTCATCGAGCACTTCGCGCGCCTGGGCCTCGACGGCCTGGATCAGCGTCTTGTTGCGGCTGGCAATGGCCGTGGCCAGCGCCACGCCCCAGATCTGTTCGGCGCTCAGGTGCTCGTGCTGCTCGGCGTCCAGGACGTTGCCGAAGTTGATCTTGAGGTCGCGCGCGTAATCGGGCAATTGCTGCTTGAGTTCGTTGATGTTCATGGAAAATCCTCGCAATGTCGGTAATCGTCTGAAAGATTCGAGAAAAATCGGTACGGATCAGCGACAAAGTCCAGGCCCGTCCTTCGGGCCGGCTCGATCCGCGTGTTGTTTGGTGAAAAAAAGCCGGCGGCGGTCGGACCGCGCGCCGGCAAGATGGAGGCTGGCACCTGGCACCAGGCACCCGTCTGGATTCGACTTCGAATCCATCAAGGTGCCTTTATTCAAGCTGCGATCATGCGATCTGCAGCGATAGCGCTCCAGGCAGGCTTCAGGCGGCCTGCAGCGTGTCCTGACCCGGTTCCCAGTTGCATGGGCACAATTCGTCGGTTTGCAGCGCGTCGAGAATACGCAGCGTTTCCTTCGGGTTGCGGCCAACGCTCATATCGGTGACCGATACGTGGCGGATAATGCCCTGCGGGTCGACCAGGAACGTTGCGCGGTTGGCCACGCCTTCTTCGGCGTCGAGGATGCCCAGTGCGCCGGACAGGTCGCGCTTGATGTCGGCCAGCATCGGTATTTTCAGATCCCGCAGGTCATCGTGGTGCTGACGCCACGCCATGTGCACGAACTCGCTGTCGGTGCTTGCCGCCAGAACCTGGCAGTCGCGGTCGGCAAACTCGTCGGACAGGTCGCTGAATGCCTTGATTTCGGTCGGGCAGACGAAGGTGAAATCCTTCGGGTAGAAGAACACCAGCAGCCACTTGTCGGCGTAGCTGTTGCTGTTGATGCGGGTAAATGCCGATTTGATATCGGTATCCACGGTGGCCTGCAGGTCGAAGTTCGGAAATTTGTCGCCAATGGTCAACATTTGATCATTCTCCTTGAATTTGCGTTGATTGAAAAATCAGTCTGTTTCGGCAGATTCGATTGCCATACCGACAAGGATAAGGATTTCTGACGATAATGCAAATTGATTGTTTTAATCCTTTCCATAGCAAAAGCAAATAACAAGATCTGCGGTAATTCAGGCCGTAATTCACGTTTGAAATGACGCTTCGGCCACCCGGGCCGAAACATCGTGCTTGATGCGGGTCGCTTCCGGCCCCATCTGCCAAAGTCTAGGCACTGCACGGAAATTTCAATGGAACAATTTCATGGCACGACCATCGTTTCGGTCCGGCGCGGCAACCAGGTAGTGATCGGCGGCGACGGCCAGGTGACGCTGGGCAACACCATCATGAAGGCCAACGCGCGCAAGGTCCGGCGTCTCTACAAGAACCAGGTGATCGCCGGCTTTGCGGGCGCCACGGCCGACGCCTTTACGCTGTTCGAGCGTTTCGAGGCCAAGCTGGAGCAGCATTCGGGCCAGCTGACGCGGGCCGCCGTGGAACTGGCCAAGGACTGGCGCACCGATCGCCTGCTGCGGCGGCTCGAAGCGCTGCTGGCCGTGGCCAACCACGAAGCCTCGCTGATCATTTCCGGAAACGGCGACGTGATCGAACCCGAGCACGGCCTGATTGCGATCGGCTCGGGCGGACCCTACGCCCAGGCCGCGGCGCTGGCGATGCTGAAAAACACCGAGGCCGATGCCGAGAAAATCTGCCGCGAAGCGCTGAGCATTGCCGGTGAGATCTGCATCTACACCAACCAACAACACACCGTCGAAAAGCTGGAAACCAACTAATGTCCTATATGACTCCACGCGAAATCGTCCAGGAACTGGACCGCCATATCATCGGCCAGTCGGCTGCCAAGCGCGCCGTGGCGATTGCCCTGCGCAACCGCTGGCGGCGGATGCAGGTCGATGAAAAGCTGCGGCCCGAGATTACGCCCAAGAACATCCTGATGATCGGCCCGACCGGGGTCGGCAAGACCGAAATTGCCCGGCGCCTGGCCGCGCTGGCGCGCGCACCGTTCATCAAGATCGAAGCAACCAAGTTCACCGAGGTCGGCTACGTCGGCAAGGACGTCGAATCGATCATCCGCGACCTGGCCGAGATTTCGATCAAAATGGCGCGCGACACGGCGGTCAGCGAGGTTCGCTCGCGGGCCGAGGAAGCGGCCTGCGAGCGCGTGGTCGACCTGCTGCTGCCGCGCCGCCAGACCACCGGCTTCAGCAACAGCCCGCAGGAGGCTGTCGACGATCAGTCCGAGACCCGGCGCAAGCTGATGACCAAGCTGCTGGCCGGCGAGCTCAACGAGCGCGAGGTCGAAGTCGACATCTCGATGAACATCGGCGTCGACATCATGGCGCCGCCGGGCATGGAAGAAATGACCAGCCAGCTGCAGCAGATGTTTTCGAGCATGGCCGGCGAAAAAACCAAAAAACGCAAAATGAAGGTCAAGGACGCACTGCCGGTGCTGATCGAGCAGGAAGCGGCCGCGATGATCAACGATGAGGAAGTCAAACAGCAGGGCCTGGAAAACGCCCAGCAAAACGGCATTGTCTTCCTGGATGAAATCGACAAGGTCTGCCGCCGCTCCGAACAGGGCTCGGGCGGCGACGTTTCGCGCGAGGGCGTGCAGCGCGACCTGCTGCCGCTGGTCGAGGGCTCGACCGTCAATACCCGCTACGGGCCAGTCAGCACCGACCACATCCTGTTCATCGCCTCCGGCGCGTTTCACCTGGCCAAGCCGTCGGACCTGGTGCCCGAACTGCAGGGGCGCTTGCCGATCCGGGTCGAGTTGCGGGCCCTGTCGGCCGGCGACTTCGAACGGATCCTGACCGAACCGGATGCCTGTCTGACCGCGCAATACCAGGCCCTGCTCGCCACCGAGGGCGTCGAGGTGACGTTCACCAGCGATGCTATCCGCCGGCTGGCCGAAATCAGCTTTGCGGTCAACGAGTCGACCGAAAATATCGGCGCGCGCCGCCTGCACACGGTCATGGAACGGCTGCTCGACGAGCTCTCGTTTACCGCGCCCGATCAATCGGGCAGCGTCGTGACCATCGATGCCGACTATGTCGAGGCGCACCTGGGGGACCTGGCAAGGGACGAGGATTTGAGCCGTTACATCCTTTAGCAGCCTGTCGGACTTCATGCTGATCAACTGCGAAAAAAGCCGGATTGGGCCAGATTCTCCGCTCTTTTTCGTTAACCAGGCTCACGATTCGCCTCAAAAGATCAAAAAATCCGACTCCAACCGACTCTCCATCGCTTTGGAACGGTCAAGTCCGACGGGCTTGCACAACGGCGCGATCAATTCGGTTGAAAGGCCAAACGGTTCAATGCGGTCTTGTTTTGAACCGCGCCGTTTTATCGTCACCGGACCGCGACAGCATCACCCGGTAAAGGCGCCGGGTCATTACAATAGCGGCTGAAGAAACGTAGGCCAGCTGAACGTTTGCTGAATTTCGTTATCTGACAGCAAACCAAAGTCAAACCGGCAAACTCAGACCGGCAAAATATTGGGACAATCATTGATCAATCATTCAATCATCAAGCCTGGTCTGCCGGCGATTCGGCTTGAAAACGTCAATATGACTCGCAGCGGCGTGAAAGTGCTGGAGGATTTCAATCTTGAAATCCCGGCCGGCAAGGTGACCGCCATCATGGGTCCCAGCGGCTCGGGCAAGACGACGGTACTCAAGATCGTCACCGGGCAACTCACGCCCGACAGCGGCTCTGTGTTCATCGGCGATATCGATGTTTGCGCGCTGTCGCGCAGCGAACTGAACGACGTCCGCCAGCATGTCGGCGTGCTTCTTCAAAACGGCGCGCTGTTGACCGACCTGACCGTGTTCGACAATGTCGCCCTGCCCCTGCGCGAGCATACGGACCTGCCCGAAACACTGATCTATCGCCTGGTTCTGTTAAAACTCCAGGCGGTGGGTCTGCGCGGTGCGGCCGGCATGTACCCGCAACAGCTGTCCGGCGGCATGAATCGCCGGGTGGCCACCGCTCGAGCACTGGCGCTGGACCCCGACCTGATGCTGTACGACGAACCGTTTGCCGGGCTCGATCCGATTTCACTGGCCGCCGGTGGCCGCTTGATCCTTCAAATCAACCGCGTCATCGGCATCACCAGCCTGGTGATCACGCACGATGTGGCCGAGGTATCGAAGTTTTCCGACTACGCCTGCATCATGGCCAACGGTCGCGTCATCGCCTGCGGCGTACCCGACCAACTGGCCGAGGCTGAGAACGATGTCATCCAGCAGTTTCTGCAAGGGCTTCCCGACGGGCCGGTTCCGTTCCACTACCCGGCGCCCGACCTGGAACAGCAACTTCTGGGAGAAGCGCACGCATGAATGTTTCTACGTTGAACCAACACCTGCTGCAACCGGTACGGGAAGTCGGCCAGGCCGTAATCTTTTTTTTCCGCGCCCTGACGGGCATGAAATGCACGCTTTTTCATGCCGGCGAGACCATGCGCCAGGTCTACTACATCGGCGTGCGCTCGCTGGTCATCATCATGATGTCCGGTCTTTTCGTCGGGCTGGTCATGACACTGCAAACCTATGACACGCTCAATCGCTTCGGCGCCGGCGATTCGGTGAGCACGGTACTGGGGCTGGCGCTTTTCAAGGAACTTGGCCCGGTCCTGACGGCCATCCTGTTCGCCGGACGCGCCGGCACTTCGGTCACGGCCGAAATTGGCCTGATGAAGGCCACGGAACAGCTCGATGCACTGGACTTGATGGGCATCGACCCGATGGAACGCATTGTCCAGCCGCGGCTGCTTGCCGGCCTGATCGCAGTGCCCATATTGACCCTGATCTTCAACTTCATGGCCTTGCTCGGCGGCGTGGTCTTCGCAATCTTCATCATCGGCATGGACAGCACCACGTTCTGGGGCAACCTGCAAAACAACGTCGACCTATGGGAAGATTTCGGAGCGGGAATGATCAAGGCGGGCTTTTTCGGGCTGATTGCCGGCTGGCTCGCCGTTTATTTCGGCTGGACCGCCAAACCAACGGGTGAAGGCGTTGCGCTTGCGACTACCCAAACCGTAATTGCAACTTCCATTTCCGTGCTGCTGCTCGACTTCGTCCTGTCAGCGCTGATGCTATAGTTTCAGGAGACCCGTACAGTGAAATCATCCAATCAAGTAGAAATTACCGCAGGCCTGTTCATGCTGCTCGGCATCGCGGCCCTGATCTTTCTGGCCGTGCAGGCCACCGATACCGGGGGTTTCCGCGCCAGCGAAAGCTACCAGGTAAACGCCTACTTCACCAATATCGGCGGCCTCAAGAGCAATGCCCCGGTCAGCATGGCCGGCGTTCGCATCGGCAAGATCGATTCAATCGAACTCGACAAGGAATCGCTGGAGGCGCGCGTGGTGCTGAGTATCGACCAGCAATACGACGACCTGCCCGCGGACTCTTCCGCCTCCATCCTGACCTCAGGCATTCTCGGCGACCAATACGTGGAACTCGAGCCCGGCGGATCGCCGGAACCACTCCAGGCTGGCGACCGGATCCTGCTGACAAACTCGGCAGTGGTGCTGGAACAACTGATTGGCCGCTACCTGTTCAACTCCGACAAGGATGAAAATTAATGATGTTGCGTTTCCTTTACATGCCTGTGCTGGCCCTGTGTATGAGCGTGGCGACGATTCCAGTCGCGCAGGCTCAAAGCGCCGGCGATCCAGTCGAAATCGTTCGCACCACGACTTCCAGACTGTTCGAAATCGTCAACGCCAACCGCGATGAATACCAACAGAACAGGGCCAAGCTGCAACACGAGATTCGCGACGTGCTGCTTCCGCTGATCGACGAAATCTATTCGGCACGGCTGATCCTCGGTCGATCGGGCCGCGGCATCGAACAGGAAAAAATCGCCGAGTTCGCCGACGCGCTAAGCGACCTGCTGATTGGCCAGTACGCCGAAGGCCTGTTGCAGTTCCAGTCCCGCGACCAGGTCGAGGTTCTTCCCCTGACCGGCGAAAACACAGAGCGCATGACCCGGGTCAAGACGCGGATCACAATGGACAACGGTCAGATCGCACCGGTCGACTACGTGTTTCGCAAAACCGACGACGGCTGGCAGATCTTCGACGTCATCGTCGAAGGCATCTCCTACGTTGCGACCTTCAGAAACCAGGTCGGCGAGCAGATTCGCCAGCAAGGTTTCGACGAAACACTGGCAAAGCTGCAAAAAGGTGAAATCGACGTCGAGGTCAAGATCGATGAGCAGTGAGTCAGGCGACACGATCCGGCTTGACGGTCGATTGACCGTCGATGAAGTGCCGCAAGTCTACCGGCAACACCTGGACTGGAAGGCTAACGGGCTGCCGTCGGAGATCGATTTATCAGGTCTCGAGGCGGCCGACTCCAGCGCCGTCGCCTTGTTGCTCGAGTGGCTAAGCTGGGCCCGCAAGGCCGACAAGGCCATCAAGTTCAGCAATCCGCCGGAAGCTCTTTTGACCATTGCCGGTCTGAGTCAGGTACAACACTTGCTGGGATGGGAGGATTCTGAATGAACGTTCGTTCGCTTATTACGACCGCCGCCGCGGCTTTCGTACTCGCGGCTTGCGCAACCAGCGCACCGCCGCCGGACCAGCGTGACCCGTCGGATCCGTGGGAGCCCTACAACCGGAACATTTACAAGTTCAACCGCACGCTCGACAAGGCAATCGTCAAGCCGATTGCCGAGGGCTATGAATACGTCGTGCCGGATCCGGTCGAGACAGGCATCACCAACTTTTTCACCAACCTCAAATCCCTGCAAACCATGATCAACCTGACCCTGCAGGGCCGGCCGGCCGACACTGGCCGAATGCTGGAGCGTTTTTTCGTCAATACCGTGTTCGGGCTTGCCGGTTTCTTCGATGTTGCAAGCAAGGGCGGCCTGCCGAGCTTCGACGAGGATTTCGGCCAGACCATGGCGGTCTGGGGCTGGAAGAATTCGCGCTACTTCGTAATCCCTTTCCTGGGTCCGTCGACCGTTCGCGATGGTTTGGGACAGCCGGTCGACATCTACGCCGAC
>JAVVET010000063.1:15319-16702 GCA_032251235.1 Wenzhouxiangellaceae bacterium | reverse complement strand
CGGTGCCGTTGGGGAACAGGTAGGAGTATTTCTGCCAGGTCCCATTTGCATTGCCGGCGGTGTTGAAGTTGATCGTGCCGTCCGAGGCCTCATCGGCGGTGCCGTCGGCATTCGAGCCCAGCCCGGTGAAGGCATCGACGTTCCGGTTCCACCACAGCGAGCCGTCATTGGCGCTGACGAGGATTTCGAAATCCATCGAACCCGAATCATCGACCGCCATGATCAGCGCCGGCCTGACCGGCGTGATCAGAAACAACGGGCTTTGCGAAAGCTTCAGCGGGGCCGCCTGGGCCGGCGCGCCGGCGCCGAAGCCCAGCGCGGCGACCAGGATCGTCAAGCCGAATTTGTCGAAGTATTTCATTTGTTTCTCCGTTTCCCGGCCGCGGCCGAGCTCAAAAACTGCATTCATGCATTCAACCAGAACCGGCCGAATGGAAAACTACTGAAACGAATAAATGGTCTGAATGACGGCCTGGGAATTGGCGGGCCCGAAGGCGCGCGCCGCAATCATGTGATGCGTGCCCGAGCCCGGATTTCCGGGCGATTCGCCGGTGATCGGATGGCACATCGAATTGGTCAGTTGCACCACCAGGTACTCGGCGTCGGTCACGTCGGGAGAATTCTGCCAGGGCCAATTGTCGGTGTCGTTGGCGATCGCGGACAATGTGCAGTCACCGCGGCTGACGCCCACATCACCATGAAACTCGGACCAGACCGGAATGGTGCCGAGATCGCTGCCGCCAACCTTGAGGCCTTCCAGTCGTTCCTCAATGCCGCGGATGGTCGCCTCGGCCTCCTGGAACGCGATGTTGATGTCGCGAATGTTACCGGCCATGCGTTCCTGCATGACGCCTACGTTGGCAGCGCTGAGGCCAATCAGCGTGAGCACGATCAGGAACATCAGGCTGATGAAAAGCGCCGCGCCAGACTGCCGCTGCGGGCCGAATGGCGGTACAACGCCGCGGCAGGCGCGGGCGGGCCTTTGGAAATGTGCAGAGCGTTGGTGAACAGGCGGCGGGTGGCCATCGGCGGCCAGCCCGGAACCTGCAATTTTGACTGAGTCCATCACGAGCCTCCCATGACCAGAATGCGGTTACGCAGCGCAACCGTGGATGAAAAAGACTGCCGAAGCCTGCCGTCGGCCTGGGGTGTGACATTGGTCCGGGCCAGCTCGAAGGTCTGCTCGGGCCGGGTGCCGTCAATCATTGCGGTCGAGCGCATCACGATGCCGATTCGCAGCGATAGAATCTGTTCCCAGCCCAGGCCCGGCACCTCGTCAGCGCTCAGCCAGTCATCGCTTTCGACGCTTTGGCCATCGCCGACGGGCCCGGATCGGCTGTAGCCGAACTCGACCTGGAGATTTTCCGCGCCGCGCGCCAGTTC
>JAVVET010000063.1:0-15219 GCA_032251235.1 Wenzhouxiangellaceae bacterium | reverse complement strand
ACCTTCGATCGGCCGGGTGCGCCGTACGATCAGCACATCCGAGCCCGGCACGACTTGCCCGACCAGCGGCGCCGGTAATGAGCCGCTGCCGGCCAACGATGAGGACCAGTCTCCGGCGGCGGCGGTGGACGGGTCAAGAGGCGTCGGGATGTCGTAATCTTCGCCCGAACCGGTGCCGTTGAAGTTCCAGCCCATGATGGTATCGGTTGTTCCAAACAACGCGCTCAGGCCTCCGCCGCAATCCTGGCGCAAGTGATTGTTGATCGGACCCTGGGTTGCGCAGAATCCGGTCGACCCGGCCTCGCGCAGCTCGCGCTTGAGGAGCTCGATGGTGAATCGGCCGTTTTCCTGGATTCTTGCCAGCGAATCGTTGGTGACGAAGGTTTGCTTGGTGCCCTGGAACAGCTGGATCATGCCGGCGGTCAGCAAGATTCCCAGCGTGATGGCAATCATCATCTCGATCAGGCTGAGACCCCGGGCTTTTGAATTCGATATGCCTTGGTTCATCGACTCGTCCATTAAATTCTGGTGGAAAATGAAAAGGTGACGGATTCCGGCGCAGGCTCGCTTCGATCGTCCAGCCAGGAAACATCGATCGCGACCGTGCCATCACTGTCAAGCCTCACCACCGCATCACCCTGGGGCAGGCTTTGCTGAGCAAGGTCTTTGGCCTTGGTCTGCAGTGTGCTTTGCGTGATTCTCGACCGGTTGGTCCGCGCAAAATCGGCGACTTCGTAGCCGACGTTGGTCGCCTGGGTGCGGTAGTAGGAGGTCTGGCCCGACTGCAGCGTGAACCCTTGTAATGCGGCCAGCCCCAGCAGGCCAATTGCAAGTACCAGCAGCGTGATCAGAATTTCGATCAGCGATACGCCGCGTTGATGTTGGGTGCCGATTGGACGGCGGCGCAGCAATAAATGCGACATGACTGGTGGCAAAATTGTCGGTTTGATTCGCGTCATGTCAGCTGCACTCCTTGCGTTCGGTGGCTACCGAGCCTGCCGGCGTGACCAGTAGCTGGCGGATGTTGTTGGTGGAGCATCGGTCGAGATCGAGTTGGAGCAGGTCGTTGCCGGCCGGCGCCGAGCATTGGCCACTGTCGTCGTGGTCGAAGCAGCCCGAGGACTGGAACCAGCCCGAGCCTGAAGCCGGTGTAAAGACGAAGTCGGCACCTGGCGAGGGCCAGACGCGCAGCAATTCCTGGTCGGTGCCGCCGGGGTCGGCGAGCACGATCCAGCCCTCCTTCCAGTCACCGCCACAGCTTGTGCCGTCGCTGCTGGAGCAGACCCGCACGGTCAAGCCGCGCTTGAGCGCTTCGGAACGGGCCAGCTGGAAGGTGGCCACCATTTCGTTGGCCTGGGCGGCCAGGCGGTTGTTCTGAATGAATGTGCGGAATGCCGGAACCGCCAGCGTGGTCAGGATAGCCAGAACCACGATGGTGATCATCAATTCCATGATCGTGAAAGCGCGCTGATTGCGCATTGTTCCCCCTTTTCGTTTTGTCGGGATTGGAACCGCTTCTCCGGCGCTTGCCGAGACTCGATTTCCATCCCGCTGATCAGTCAAATGCCGCTCGCGCCACCCTTAAGAGTCCGTACTTCAATCCAAGGCGCGTCGGTCAAGTTTTCGTGATCGATTTATCAATATTATCTATATATTGCCAAGATGTACAAATAGCCCAAACCTTGTACAAAGTCCAATATCCGCCGACCAGCGGTCGTTTTTTCGTGCCAAGCGGTTGAGCCTGGCCTGGATGAAGCTGCCTGTCCTTCGCCGGCAACGTCGGGCCACGGTGCCCAGGCGAATTTCCTTGCCGATGCAGGCAACCGGCTGCGGGGGTCAGCAGGCGGCTGATTTCGCAGCCCGGTGGGGCGCCAGTCGGTGCGCGGTGGCGTTGACTTGCGCATAAAAAAGCGGCGAAGTTCGCCGCTTTTCATCGACATTTGCCGGCATCCGGGCTACCAGCATTTGTCGACAGTGCCCGAACCGCCGATGGTCCGGGCGCCGGTCTGGGTCAGCGTAAAGCTGCCGCACTCGGTGTCCTTGGCCTGGCCGCCGTTGGGTGCTGCCGTCAGGCTGAAGGTCGTGGCGCTGCCGACGTTTACGGTGACTTCGTATTTTCCGTTTTCGGAGTTGATCTTTTGGCCGTCGCTGACGCCGCAGGCGGCGTTGTCGTAGGCGCTGAATCGTGTGAAGCAGCGCTCCAGTGCCTGCGCGGTTTGCATCAACGCACCCTTGGCCTCGGCACGGCCGGACTTGAGCACCCACTGGCTGTAGCTGGGAATCGCGATGCCCATGACGATCGCCAGAATCGCCACGGCGATCATCAGTTCGATCAGCGTAAAGCCCTTTGCTGCAGTCCCGCTGAACGCACGTTTCATGGCAGTTTCCTTGGCAGGGTCGTGTTGATTGGCCTGGACACGGGGATCATCGCGCCTGGCGCCAGACCTGTCGACCGTCGCACAGCCGGCCGATTGGTACAAAGCCCTCTTCCGGAATCAGCATCATGATTTCGGAACACCAGCCTTCCAGGCCGCCGACGTCGTCGGACGTGGGCAAGTCCGGCAGGGTCGGATCGTCGCCTTCGCCGCCGCCACCACCGCCGATCAGCGAAGGCGGACGCAGGATAATGGCCGGATCGACCGGTGCGCCTTCCCCGACATCGACGACACCGCAATTTTCGCACTGGTTGTCCAGCAGCCCGACACCACTGACCGCGTCGAGAACATAAATTCGCCGTTGTCCACCGGGTGAGCAGAGGTCATCCAGGGGTTCGAAAGTCGAGAAGATGAGCTGGCCGAACACGACTTGCGGGCGCGACAGCACGCGCTCGCCGGTGGCCGAGCCGCCCACGCCCAATTCCATGAACCAGCCGTCGGAAGTGTCTTCGGTGCTGGTGATGACGCGCTGGCCGCCGGTGGACAGCGAAATTTTGGCTTCGGCCAGGCCGTTCGCCGGGTTGGTGCCCAGGTCGCTGTTCTCATCGCGCATCGACCAGAACGTTTCAAGCTCGGGCCTGGGATCGACCCGATCGGCGGTTTCGATCAGTTTGCCGGTGCCGAAGAAGACCATCAAGCCGCCGCCCGGGTTGGGGGCCAGCGTCGGCGGCGCCACGATGGGGCGGCTGACATTGGCCAGCGGTTTGGCGCCGAAGAACGATTTGGCGTTGCCGGCTGCGTCGAAGTCCACGCGCCACATGTTGCCGAGCAGGTCGCCGGCATAAACGCGGCTGACGTATTCACGGGTGCCGGGGTCGAGAAATGCAGCCGAGCTCGACAGGCCGTTGCCGCCGGCATTGCCGAGCGCTACTTTCGTTATATTGGTGCCGGTAGCCAGATCCACAATGAACAAGTGGGCCTGGTCATCGTCGCTGTTGAAGCCGTTGGCGAAGATCGCAACCCATTGGCCGGTGCCCAGGCGGGTGATGATCGGCTTGTCGTAAACATGGCCGATATCGCTGTCATCGCTTGAATCGAGTTCCCAGAGAACGTCGGCCGATCCGAATGAGCCGGCGTTGGAGATGTCCAGCGCGTAGACGCCACGGCCGCCACCGCCCAGACCACCCACGGCGACCGTATTCCAGCCGTGCGAACCGCCTGCCAGGCCCAGTTTTGCGTCTGCAATGCCGATCTGGCCGTCGACGAAGAACTTGTGCTCATAGTTCGGGTCGGCCAGTTGCGGCAGCCTGGCGTGCAGCATCGACGGCACGTAGGCGAACTGCTCGACCCCGGTGTCGCCGTCGAAGCCGTGCAGCATGCCGGCGTTGGCCCCGACCATGATCAGCGACTTGCGCGCCTGCTTGTCGATGAGGTAGTCCAGGTAGCTGGCATCGAGACGTCCCCAACCTTCGTTGCGCGGGCCGGAGAACGCCGGTCGCGAGTTGGCGATGTCGCCGATTCGGCCGGCGCGCTCGCGCAGTTTTCCACCGTTGCCGGCATTTTCTTCCTTTGCCCTCGTGCCGCGCAGATAGTCGATGATGTCGTTTTTTTCAGCATCGCTGAGTGTCGAAAGCTCGCCGAACATCGCGGTCTTGAGCGCCGCGTTACCGGTATCGAAATCCAGGACATTGGTGCCGATTGTCGTCAGAATCGTTCGGTCGACGGGATTGGGCAACTTGTTTTCGGCGCTCCACGCAGGGCTGTTGTCGGCAGCATTGAATGCGCGCAGGTTGCCGGTCCAGGTCGATGAGTCGAGGTCGGCGACGAAAAATTTGCTTTGCTCGTCGATGCGCGAAGCCGAAGCCGAGATGCCGACCGGCTGGATGCGCGAGGAAATATCGACCAATACGCTGGTCAGTGCTTCGACCAGTTCGTCCGGCCGGGTTGCGGTGAACATGCTGCCGCGGGTATTGAGCGTGCCGTGCCACAGGTCGTCGACCGAGTTCGGATGGCGCGCAGGGAAGGTCGTCGGCCAGTCCGGCGGGTTGTTGAACGGGTCATCGACGGTTTCCTGGTCGCGGCCGAAGATCAGGCCCCTGGCGCCCAGCGTGACGCTGAACAGGTTCATGTGCGGGTCTTCGACGCAGTCCAGCGTCAGCGGTGGGTTGTTCTGGTCGCAGGCCGTCGGGGTGGGAACCTTGCCGCTGGCGAAATCGTCGCCGCGTAAACGAGTGTTGTAGAAACTGTAGGCGATATCGGCCATGGTTTCAGACACCGAATCGGCCAGCACCGTGCCGGCCAGCGGTGAACCGGTTTTGCCGTCGGTGTTGCCGACCGCGGCACCTTCCCACTGGTTGGAAAAGCCGTCGGTGACCAGCATGCCGAAGTTGCGCTGGCAGGCCTCGAGGATGGGTGCGTTGTCGCCGATGATCGTGTCGAACTGCGTGCCGATCTGCTTGACCGCCTGCCGGTTCGGGGTGTCACCGGACGCGGTCAGGCCGTATTGCCAGTCGAAGAAGGTGTTGCGATCGACCGGTTCGGTCAGGTTCTGCATCGCAACGCTTGCTGTGGCGTGGTTGTTGATGCGGAAAAAGCCGACCCGCAGAAACTCGACGTCATTGAACGAGCGCCCGATCGCGGCACGGGTCAGGTGGACGCGCTTGCGGTAGTACTGGAACCAGTTGGCGAACTGCTGGATTGCGTCGTTGTACTGGGCGAGTGATGAGAAATGATCGGGCTTGATTTCATAACCGACCATCTCGGTGCCGTCGGGGGCTTTTCCGCCGAGGAGTGCCTTGGCGGGAATGAAGCCGAAGCCGGCCGGTAGGGGGGTGCCGGCCGACAGCCAGAACGTGGCCGGGAAATACTCGACCGCGATGTTACAGCTGCTTTCGCCGATTTCGTTGATCACGACCGCCTCGCCGATTGGAACCTCTAGCCAGTCATCGAATGCCGTGCCAGCCAGCGAGCTGCAGTTGTCGAGCGGGGCGTCCTTGATAAAGGTTCCCGGCGGGATGGCCATCTCGTCCTGGAAGCGGAAGGTCCAGTTGTCGATGTCCGATCGCCACGGGCTGGTGAGATCCCAGGTCTGCGAACCGCGAACGGGGTCGGCTTTGGCCGCGGTGGGACTTGCGTCCGTGAAGGTAGCGGTGCCTTCGGAAGGCCAGGGTGGATATTCGACCGCCGGGTTGAAGTAGATGGCGTTGAATTCCGGTGAGCGTGCAAAGGCAAACTGTGGAATCGGCGGGACCGCAAAGTGGGCGTTGTCGCCATCGTTCAGCGATCGGCCGTCGGTGCCGGTTCCATTGGGGAACAGGTAGGCGTATTTCTGCCAGGTGCTATTGGCATTGCCGTCTGTGTTGAAGTTGATGGTGTTGGGAGCCTCAACGTCGCCGGTGCCGCTCGAGTTCGTGCCCAGGCCGGTGAAGGAATCGCGATCCCGATTCCACCAAAGCGCCCCGTCATTGGCATCGACCAGGATTTCGAAGTCCATCGATCCGGAATCATCGACCGCCATGATCAGGGCAGGCTGCACCGGCGGCACCAGGAACAGCGGACTTTGATCGATTTGCAAGGCATCGGCATGCGCGCCGCTGCCGGCGGTGAAACCGAATAGTGCGACGGTCAGTGAAAGTGCAATTCGGCGGGGCTTCATGGCGATCTCCATTCGTGTGCGCACTGGCGTGGTTGGCCAGCGCGGCCAAAACCGGTCGCGCTCCAGCGTATCCGGCCCGGAACTGTTGCCCGTCATGGGTAGAAGTAAATCGATTGCACGACCGCTTCGGTGACGTTGTCTTCGCCAACAGCGCGTGCCGCGATCAGGTAGTAGACCGCCGACTGGCCGGGGTTGCCGGCATCTTCGGATTGCATCGGCCGACAGGCCGAACCGAACACATTGCCGTCTGCGGTGGCCCCGCTGAGCTCGACGATGGTGTACTCGGTCTCAGGTACCTCGGCCTCGGGCAAGTTCAGCCAGGGCCAGCTCTCGGTATCGGCGCCGGAAAGCGTGCAGTCGCCGCGCTGGGTGATGCCGAGCGACTCCAGCGTTGTCGACCAGATCGGAATCTGGCCCAGGCCGCCGCTGCCGCCCTGGGCAATTTGCTTGACCCGCTTTTCGATGGACCGGATCCCGGCTTCGGCGCGCTGGAACGCGACATTGGATTGACGCACGTTGCTGGACATCCGTTCCTGAAGAACGCCGACATTGGCAACACTCAGGCCGATCAGCGTCAGCACGATCAGGAACATCAGGCTGATGAAAAGGGCCGCACCTTGCTGGCGGATGTTGATTTTTACTGTCATGTCTGTTTGCCTCAATCGACGACGAGCATCTGGTTGCGCAATGCAATCGTTGTGGAAAACGGCTGCCGGATGCGGCCGTCGCCGGTCGTGCTCAGCGTGAATGTGAAGTCATCCTCGGAAAACATCTGAAAATCCTGGTCGCTGCGGTCGCCATCGGCCAGATCGGGCGAGCGCAGCATCAGCGTGATCCGGATCGCGACGACCTGGCCGAACCCGCCGTCGGGAATCTGGTCGGCGGCCACCCAGGCATCGACGCTTTGGCCATCGCCGCCTGATGCTCCCTGATTGCTGAAGCCGTACAGCACCTGCATGTTTTCCACACCCGCGACAATCTCTTCCGGCGGCGGCGTGGAGCCACCGACGAACAGCCGGCGCTGGAACAAGCCGGGCTCTCCGTTGGCGTTAAGGCCGATGAAAAAGGCGCGTACGCGCTGGCGGAAGATCTGCATGCTTTCGTCGTAGGATGTCGACCAGTTGAGGCCGATGTTGCCGGGCCCCGGGTTCGAGCAACTTGCGGTGCCGGCCGCCACGGAGGTCGCGCTGGTGCCTTGCGTGTTGCCCTGGACGTTCTGAAACAAATCGGCGCCGGTGGCGCAATTGGTAATGAACACGATCTCATTGGGGTCCAGCCCGTGGTTCTTGTTCAGGTTGATCGAGTTCGCGTTGGCGGGCGTGTTGCCGTTGGCGGTCACCTCCTCGAGCACCTCGGCGGTGCGCATGATCAGCACGTCCGAACCCGGCGCGACCAGGCCGGCGAGATCGGCCGGCAGCGAAGTCATCGAGTCCGACGCCCAGTCGTTGTTCGATACGGTGGCCGGGTCGAGATTGCCGGGCAGCACCAGGGTATCGCCCGAGCCGCTGCCGGCATATTCGAAGCCGGTGATCGGCGCCCGGTCGAGAATCGAGGCGGTGAAATCCGAACAGGCTGCATTCAGATGGTTTCTTACGCGAATATCGCCGCCGCAAAATCCGGTGTCGCCGGTCGGGCGCAATTCGCGCTTGAGTGTTTCGATGGCAAAGCGCCCGTTTTCCTGGACCCGGGCAAAGCCTTCATTGGTGTTGAAAGTCGACTTGGTCGAAGAGAACAGCTGGACCATGCCGGCTGTAAGCAGCAGGCCAAGGGTCAATGCGATCATCAGTTCGATCAGGCTGAAGCCCGTTGCGCGATGATGCTGTATCGGTTTCGAGTTGCACGGGGTCAGCTTGCCCGGTGTCGATGTACGGTCAGCGGCCATTTTGGAGTCCTGTGGGCATCAAATTCTTGTTACGATTTTTTCTTCCCGGACCGGGACCGCTTCCAGGTCTTCGAGCCGGCCATCGGTCCAGGTGACGATAACCGTAACTTCGTCGTCGGTCCTGGCGACTGTGGCCAAACCGGCCGGCAGCCGCCTGACCGCCAGTTCGGCCGCCAGTTCGTTGAGCTTGAATACCGAGGCTGTCGATCGGTTGGCGCGCGCGTAGTCGGCCACTTCGTAGGCGATGTTGACCGCCTGGGTTCGCTGATATGAAGCCTGCCCGGTCTGCAGTGAAAAGCCCTGCAGCGCGGCCAGCCCCAACAAGCCGATCGCCAGGATCAGCAGCGTGATCAGGATTTCGATCAGGCTCACACCGGCCTGATGACGCTTGTCGAAACCGCCACTGTTCAGGGGCATCGATTTGACGGGTGAATTGATGATCATGCAAAGCCTCACGTTGGGCAGTCGACGCGTTCGCTGGCCACGCGGCCGGTGCGCTCGATCAACACGTTTCTAGCGTTGTCGGTGGAGCAGCCTTCGAGCGTTACGTTGAATTGCTGCTGTGCGGCACTCGACGAAAAGCCCTTGGCCTCGAAGCCGACTGTTCCGGCTGTCGGGGAAAACTCGAAATCGTTGCCCGGCGTCGGCCAGACACGCAGCAGTTCTTCGTTGGCGCCGCCGGGATCGGCAATGGCGATCCAGCCGTCTTTCCACCCGCCGCCGCAAGTAGCGCCGTTATTGCTGGAGCACACCTGCACGTTGTAGCCGCGCTTGAGCGCTTCGGAACGGGCCAGCTGGAAGGTGGCCACCATTTCGTTGGCCTGGGCGGCCAGGCGGTTGTTTTGAACAAAGGTACGGAACGACGGGACTGCCAGCGTGGTCAGGATAGCCAGAACTACAATGGCGATCATCAATTCCATGATCGTGAAACCGAGTTGTTTGCGCATTGCTCGACGCCCTCGAAAGTCTTGTTGCGTTTGATTTTTGCTGATGCCGGCCGCAAGTCCAGCGATTTCGCGTGAACGGTCGGATTTTCGAGACCGATGGTCGCAACGCTTGCTTGCAGGGCCTGGACCGGCAAGCAAGCGGCCTTTCCCTAAAGTGCCAGGAACCCGGCGTGTCGATAGTCTCAACTGCGTGCCTGCGTTATAATTCGACGCCCGTGCCGGCAGTCGCCGGTCCGCTGGTTTCTGGCCGGCGATTTTTTGAAAGGATTCGAGCGTGAATGAGCAAGACGACAAGGTATTTCTGAAGCGATTCAGCCTGATCATTCTCGGGCTGGCCATTTTTGCCGTGCTGATCGTTTTTTTCGCGATCCGCGTCAACCAGCAATTGGCCGGCAGTGACAACCCGATGCAGGGCGTGGCGGTCGAGAAGCGCTTGCAGCCGGTATTCGATGTCTACGCCGGCGATACCGGGCGGGCCGCGGCGCAGGCGGCCGCCGAGCAGGCCGCCGAAGGTGCTGACCAGGCGCAGGTCGCGTTCGAAGGCAGCACCGATGGCGAAATGATCTACCAGCAGGTCTGCCAGGCATGTCACATGTCGGGTGCGGCCGGTGCACCGCAACTGGTCGCTGCCCAATGGCAAGATCGGCTCAAAAAAGGCACCGATCAACTGGTTTCCAGCGCCATCAACGGCATCGGCGTCATGCCGGCCAAGGGTGGGCGCTCCGACCTCAGCGACGAACAGGTTCGGGCGGCCGTGGAATACATGCTCGACCAGATCGAGTAGGCGATCGTGCGGGGAGCGGATCGGCTCAACGCCGAGCTGCTGAGGAAAAGCCCGATTGGGCCGGATTTATCGTTCTTTTTCGTTCGATAGCCGCGCGTTCAGTCGACCGCCAGCGATTGCGGATCACTTTCCAGAAACAGGCGGGCTCGCGCGTCAAGATATGGAAACAATTCCAGGAAAGCCTGCTCGATTTCCGGTCCGAAGCGGTCCAGCAGCAAGGTCCCTTCAGCCAGCGGGCTGGGCCGGCCGTGGCGCGTCTGCAGGCGTTGAAAGATGTCATCGAGCATCGCGCGTTCGCTGAAGCGGCGCCAAAGCCCGACGCGGGCCGCCCAGATCGAAAACCGGGCCAGCCGCGTCGGCAGTTCAAATCGATGGCGGGCCAGTAGCGCATCGACTTCGGCGGCAAATTCGTTGATTGGTTGATTGCTGAAGACCGCCCAGTGTCGGTCGAGCATGTGGTCGAACAGCACGTCGAGAATAATGCCGCCGTAGCGCCGCCACGGCGGCTGCATTTGCGCCAGCAGCCGAGTGACCGCCAGGTGCCGGTCCGACCACAGGTCGATCTTGCGGTGCAGGCGCACGCCGCGCACCAGCCTCGGGCGCAGTTCCATCAGCGACTCCCGGCCCTTGACGTGATCGCCGAGCAGTGCCCCCAGCCGGTGGTCCGGGTCGGGGCCTGCCAACAGCAGGTGTGCGAGATGGTTCATGGCGCAGCCGGGAGATTCATCCCGTCACAATAGCAAGTCGCTAGCTTTTTATGGGCGATTGGCGCGGATAACCGCAGATAATCGGGACGCACGCATGTGGGTTATCATTTGCGTTCTTTTATAGCAGTGCGAGCCGAGTGAGCGAACAAAACCCGATTGATCCGGAATCGTTTCCGACCGAACAGGCCGAGTTCTTTTTGAGCGGCCCGGCCGGCCGCCTCGATTGCATTGCCGATTTCCCCGAGTCGGGCGATGCGCTGCCGATCACGGCCATGCTGTGCCATCCGCATCCGCAGCACGGCGGTACGATGCGCAACAAGGTCGTGACCATCATGGAGCGCGCCTTGCGCGAGTCCGGGCTGGCGACCGTGCGCTTCAATTTTCGCGGCGCCGGCGACAGCGAAGGCAGTTTTTCCGACGGCGTCGGCGAACTCGAGGATTTGCTCACCGTGGTCGACTGGGTACGAAAAACCCGGCCCGAAACCGACCTGTGGCTGGGCGGTTTCTCATTCGGCGCATGGATAGCCTTGAAGGCGGCCCAGGATCTGCCGGTGCGCATGCTGATCACGATCGCACCACCAGTCGAGCGTTACGGCTTTTCCGACCTGGTGCCACCGAATTGTTCATGGCTGGTCGTGCAGGGCGATGAGGACGAAGTGGTTTCTCCCAAGGCCGTGATCGACTGGGTCAAGAGCCTGGACAAGCCGCCGCAACTGGTGGTCATGGAAGGCAGTGGACACTTCTTTCATCGGCGCCTGATGGATCTGCGCGGGCTGATCAAGAATGCGGTCCAGCAGCAATTGCAGTAAAACACTGAGAAGCGACGGCACGTGCGGCTGACGGTACCCGGCCGGATGAGTCCAATCATCATGATTTTGCATGCACGCCGGTTCCTGCGTGCCGGTGGCCACTCTCTGTCTACGTTTTTCGGCGCTTTCCGGCCACCCGCGATGACCTGGGATGACTGACGGCGGCCGTTTCCAGTCTGACGGTGCCGAGGGGCCGGCGCGTCGCTACCAGGTCTTGGTCGATGCCGGCAAGCTCAAACCGGATGCCGCGCAGTTGTGCGTGGCAAGACAACTTCAGCAGTGCTTCGAGGCGCTGGTGGCCGGCCGCGGCGGCTGGCTGCGGCGGCCCAAGGTGGTGCCTGGGCTCTACATACACGGTGGTGTCGGGCGCGGCAAGACGCTGCTGATGGATTTGTTCGTGCAAAGCCTCGAACAGGCCGGCATTGCCGTCGAGCGCGCGCATTTTCATCGTTTCATGGACAACATTCACGCCAGGCTCAAGGGCCTGGGGCGTCGCGCCCAGCCGCTGGAAGCCATTGCCGCCGATCAGCGCCAGCGCATGCGCGTGATCTGCTTCGACGAATTCCACGTCGAGGACATTGCCGATGCGATGCTGCTGGGCGGTTTGACCGGGCACTGGTTCGAGCGCGGTCTGACCTTGATCGCGACCAGCAACAGTGCGCCCGATGAGCTGTACGCCGGCGGGCTGCAGCGGCAGCAGTTTTTGCCGGCAATCGAGGATATCAAGCGCAACTGCGGAGTCGTCGAACTGGACGCGGCAGAGGATTTTCGGCTCCGCGAGCTCAAGCGTCATCCAACCTGGTATACCCCGTGCGGCGCGCACAGCGAGCAATTGCTGGCAGAAGAATTCGCCGACCTGTGCCCGGACCAGCCAGTGCATACCGGGGTCCTGCAAGTCCGGGGCCGCAAGCTTCCGATACGCCAGCGTTCCGGCTCGGTTCTATGGTGCGATTTCAGCCAGCTGTGCGAAGGCCCGCGTTCGGCGGCTGATTATATCGAGCTCACATGCCGGTTTTCGACCTTGATCCTGGGCAACATTCCGTGCCTGGATGACGCCCGAAACAATGCCGCGCGGCGCTTTATCCACTTGATTGACGAGTGTCATGACCGGGCTGTCAAGCTGATTGCCTCGGCCGAGACAGCGATTGACGCGGTCTACCAGGGCAGCCGTCTCAGCACGTCGTTTGAAAGAACGCGTTCGCGGCTGGTCGAAATGCAGACTTCCGATTACCTGGCCCTGCCGCACCGCCGCTGAAGACGCCGCGCGGTCGTCAACACCCGGCTTTCCCTCGGCGAAGATCGATCAAGTCCGGCAGGCTGCTGGCAGTGCCACTCAAGGACGCGCCAATGTTTTTTAGACAGGGCAAGCCCGGCTATTCTGTGGGGGTGTCGTCGCGAGGGGCTTCCAGGTAGTGTTGTGACTGCGGATTTTCGCGACCCAGTCCGCCGCAGGCGTCGCCAAGGCTACGTCGAGAACGCGCGATCGAGTGGAAATTCATAGCTGCGCTGCCTGGGGCCGCCGCAGTAGACGCTCCGGCAGAATAGTCGGGCATAAAAAAGGCCCCGGGAGAGGGAGAACCCGGGGCCTTAAACTGGATCCGGTTTGGGGACGATACCGGGATCCACTGGACTCGCTCAGGGAGGGAAACGAGTCCAAGCCAAGCGCTTGGCACAACATATGACCGTGGCATCGTTCAGAAAGTTTCAAAAATACGAAAAAAAATCCAATTGATGAAAAAATTCTCGAAAGCGGGTATCAAACCCCATTGAAACGCGCGGGTGCTTGTAACGCAAGCGCTGTTGCTTCATTATATGCAAGGAAAGCCGTATATTTTCAATACGGCTGGCAGGCTATTGAAACCCAACCGGAGAATACAAAAATGAACGTCCATCACTCGAAAGTTCTGCTAAAAACCATGCTTGCCGGTTGCGCCCTTGCGCTGGCTGCTGGTTGTGCCACGACCCAGCAGGTCGAGGAAGCGCGCGCCGAAGCCGCTGCGGCCCAACGCACCGCCGACGAAGCCATGAAAATGGTTGAGCAGGCCCGCGGAATGATGCAGGAAGCCATGCAAGCGGCGCGTGCCGCGCAGTCGGCCGCCGACGCTTCGCAAAACTGCTGTACCGACCTCGAACGCAAGCTCGACCGTGCCTTGCAGGACATGCAACGCAAGTAAAGTCAACCCGTTCGATGATTCGCAAAACGCCGGGCACTTGTTGACCCGGCGTTTTTTTGGCCCGGTTCGGTGCCCGCCCGGGATTACAGCCGCTTGCGCAATGCTCGCCGACTTGGATCCGGCGGGCGCAGTTCACTGCGCCTGATCATTCGATCTCGGCGGCGTTTGAAGTGTCGCTTGTGGTGGCGGCGGCGGTGACGCCGGTGACAATCGTGGCAATGACCGTCGCGACGCTGTCGGCGCGATCGAAAACCGCTCGCGCGCCTTGCCAATCGATCTCGACGCCGTCGCGACCGTCGGCGTGGGCCTGGATGCGGGTGCGCAAGCGCTGCCAGCCGGCTTCGCGCGAAACGTCGCCTGAAGCCGCTCCCGGAGCATTATCGGGGGCTTCGCTCGCCCGATCGTCGCGTCCTTCATGCTCTGGCCCGCTTGCCGATAATTCATCCGTGATCGATTCCGGCGAATGGTCTTCCGGCGGCTCGACTTCGAGATAGAGTCGGCCGCCGCGCCAGCCGAGTTTTTGATACTGGCTGATGATGCGCACCGGCGTGCCGACCGGCACCTGGCGGATCAGATTGCGAATCCCTTCAGGGTACAGGCGGATACAGCCCTGGCTGACGCGCATGCCGACGCCGTCGGGCCGGTGCGTGCCGTGAATCAGCAGGCCGTCGCCGTCGAGCACCATGGCGTGCTGGCCGAGCGGATTTTCCGGACCGGCCGGCACCATGGCCGGCAGAATCTGGTTCTTTTCGCGCGCATACCAGGCGCGCACTTCGGGCGTCGGATACCAGGCCGGGTCGTCGATTTTTGCCGTGATTCGGGTCAGCGTCACCGGAGTTGCGCGATCGACCAGGCCGACGCCGACCGGGTGGGTGCTGACCACCGGACCATCCCGGTCCGGCCAGGTGCTGGCGAAGTAATACAGGCGCCGCTCGGCCAGGTTGATGACGATGCCTTCACGCGGCGCATCCGGCAGCACGTGCAGCTGCGGAATCTGCACTTCTGCGCCCGGCCGGGGCAGCCAGGGGTCGAGGCCCGGATTGGCGAGGCGAATTTCAAAGTGCCCGATGTTGTGCATGCGCGCCATGTCGACCAGCGTTTGATCATTGCGCAGGCGATCGCGAATGGGCTCGCCAACCACGTCCTCGCCGTCGGCCAGCGGCCAGGTTACCGCAGTGGCCGCCGAGCTCACCAAAAAGGCGGCGGCAACGGCTGCGACGATGATCGTCAGGCTGGTCGCTGTGGGAGCGCCGATTGGCGCAAAGGTCTTCGGGAACAGCGCGGGAGTCTTGCCGAAGGCGCTCGTGGACCGGCTCGATCGGGGTTTTTCCGCCGCACCGCGCTGGCCGGCAAATTCGAAAAACCAGTTCGCAGAAAACGTAAATTTCATGATTCGGGGTTCGGCTGCGACAATGCTGCAAGCGTATCGGAAAATTCCAGACTCGGCGGATTCATTTTGCTTGAATTTCGTGCCTGTTCCGTCTGTGGTGCCGGCCCGGCGATGCAGTTTCCAAGCAGCGGCGCATCGATGCGCTCGACCAGCGTCGCCAGGTTGGCTTCGGCTTCAGCAAAGTCCGGCTCGATGAAATTGGCGATCCAGCCGGCAAGCTCGATGCCGTCGGCGGCGATTGCGCGCGCGCTCAACAGGGCGTGGTTCAGGCACCCCAGGCGCATGCCGACCACGAGAATCACCGGGCATTTCAGTCCGGCGGGCAGGTCGGCCAGTGTGTGCCCGGGTCCGAGCGGCACCATCCAGCCCCCGACTCCTTCGACAATCCGGATATCGGCGCTGATCGCTGTAATTTGCCGACAGATCGATGCGATATCGAAGCTGATGCCGCTATTTGCTGCGGCAATATGCGGTGCGATCGGAGCCTGGAATGCAT
>JAVVET010000062.1:0-17233 GCA_032251235.1 Wenzhouxiangellaceae bacterium | reverse complement strand
CAGCGTGGTTTTGCCGGAGCCATTTTCGCCGACCAGCGCCAGGCTGGTGCCGGGCTTGAGCGCAAGGTTGATCGAGTCCAGCGCCAGTTCCTCGCTGCCCGGGTAGCGAAACGACAGCTTCGAAATTTCCAGCCCGGCGCCGGGCTGGTCGCCAACCCGGACCTTGCCGCTGGTGCTGCGCACCGGCTGCTCGAGAAACTCGTACAGGCTGGTCAGGTACAAATGATCCTCGTACATGCCGTTGATGGCGGTCAGGCTGGCGCTGACGGCCGACTGGCCCTGCCGGAAGACCATCATGTACATGGTCATTTGGCCCAGCGTCAGGGCGCCGGCGACCGCGGCCAGCACCACCCAGGCGTAGGCGCCGTACAGCGCGATCGTGCCGACCATGCCCAGGCCGAAAGCCCACCAGCCGCGCCGGACGGTCAGCGCGCGGTCCTCGCGAAAAATCTTGTTGAAGATCGACTTGTAGCGTTCGAGCAGTGTCGGTGCCAGGTCGAACAGCTTGACTTCCTTGGTGTAGTCCTCGCGCGCGAGCACCGATTCCAGGTACATCATTTCGCGCGTCTCCGGCGAGCGCCAGCGAAACAGCCGAAACGCCTCGCCGGCGAACCTGGCCTCGACGAAAAACGCCGGCAGGCCACCGGCCACCAGCAGCAGCACGGCCCACGGCGAGAACGCGAACAGCAGGCCGCTGAAACTCAGAATGGCGATGCCGTTCTGGATCACGCCAAAGGTTTTCTGCACCAGCGACAGGGGCCGCGTCGAGGCCTCGCGGCGAGCGCGGGTGAGCCGGTCGTAGAAGCTGGCATCCTCGAGCTGCGCCAGTTCGAACTGCTGGGTCTTTTCCAGGATCATGACGTTGACGCGGTGGCCCAGGCGCGCGCGCAGCAGGTTGTTGCAGATGTTCAGGCCGGTTTGCGCGGCCGCCATGGCCGCGACCAGCAAGGCCTCGATCGTCAGCCAGAACCAGACCTGGTCGACCTTTGAGTTGTCTGCGATGGCCGCGACCACGCTGTCGACCAGCCACTGGCCAACGTAGGCAATCGAGGCCGGCAGCAGCCCGGCCACCAGCGTCAGCGAACCGAGCGCCAGCGTCAATGCCGGGCTGGTGGCCCAGACCAGCGCCAGCGCGCGCCGGCCATAGGTGGCCAGCGGCTTGATCTGAGTCAACAGCCCAACGGGCTCGGAGGAGTCGGTGTCGTGAATCATTCAGTCGCGGGTTTTAACACGCCGGCCGTGCCGATGCCATGAGCCCGGTCGCCGATTGCGCGCCGTTGACGCTCGCTGCTGCTGTGCCATAGCGGCGCCGGGCCGCGATCGTGTGGGCGATTGTATGGGCGGCCGGATCGTCGCTCATACGTTTGAGACCGCATTGCGGGGCGGCATCGTGCCGGCAATTAAATGCGTGTGCCGGCTGGCGGCTGCGGCAACGCGAAAGCCTCAGCCGCGCTCAGCGGCTGGGCCTGGACAACCGAGCCGGCCAGCACGAGGGCTGAAAAAATGAATGCCGCTACGGCAGCGTGTTTGCGGATCATCCCGCCATTATGCCGGATTGAATGACCGACCTGAAACCGGGGTCCCGACGTGCGGCCGATCGGCCGATCGGCCGGCGCACTCGATTTGATGACGCAAGCAGCGCGTGCTCTTGATATGATTAGCGGTAGCGCATATTGCTGAACGCCAGACATTTGATACCGCTGGTTCTTCAACACAGGAGCTGCAAAGATGTCGAACGCACCGGTTGCCGCCATCGTCGGCATTGGCCCGGGAAACGGTGAATCGCTGGTTCGCAAGTTCCACGATGAAGGTTATCGCGTGGCCATGCTGACGCGTTCACGCGAGACCATCGAAGGCTACGAAAAACAATTCGAGAATGCGCGCGGGCTGGCCTGCGATGCAACCGATCCCGAATCGGTGGCGGCCGCCTTTGGCAGCATTCGCGAAAATCTCGGGCCGGTCGAGGTCTTGATCTACAACGCCGGCAGCGGCGCATGGGGTCGCTTCGATGAAATATCGGCCGAAGCTTTCGAAGCCAGCTGGCGGGTCAACGTGCTGGGCCTGTTTCACTGCGCGCGCGAGGTTGTGGCCGACATGCGCGATCGCGGCGGCGGGGCAATCATGGTGATCGGCGCCGGGGCCGCCTGGCGGGGCCGGCCGGGCACGATTGCCTTTGCCCAGGCCAAGGCCGCCCAGCGCAGCACCACCCAGTCGCTGGCCCGCCAGTATGGCCCGGAAGGAATCCACGTCGGCTACGTCGTCATCGATGGCGTTGTCGACATGCCGCGCACGCGCCGCAGCATGAGCGACAAGCCCGATGAGTTTTTCCTGAAGCCCGACGACATTGCACTGACGGTTTATCACATGGTTTCGCAGCCGCGCTCGGCCTGGAGTTTCGAGGTCGATGTGCGGCCCTGGGTCGAAGACTGGTAATGGCGGCGCTGGAAAAGCCGGTCGTGACCCACCATGTCAAATGGCAGGCTGCGGCAAAACCCGGCGCGCGACGCTTCGACCTTGCCGTCGGACCGGTGTTTGAAGCGAGCATCCGGTCCGACAAATCAATTCTTTTTTTCAATCGAAAATGGAGAAAAACGCATGAGCGACAAGCCTTTTCTAACCGATGTCAAGACCCTGCGCGAGCGCGCCCGCAAGCATATCGAACAAGGCGCGGTTACCGAGGGCTACAGCGCCGATCGCGAAACCGTGATCAGCCTTCTCAATGATGCGCTGGCCACCGAGATCGTCTGCACGCTACGCTACAAAAGCCATTACTTTCGCGCCGACGGCATCAAGGCCAATGTTGCGGCCGATGAGTTTCTCGAGCATGCCGAACAGGAACAGCAGCACGCCGACTGGCTGGCGGAACGGATCATCCAGCTCGGCGGCAAGCCCAACTTTTCGCCCGAAGGCCTGACCGAGCGTTCGCACGCCGAGTTCGTCGAAGGCGAAAGCCTGCGGGAAATGATCGAGGAAGACCTGATCGCCGAGCGGATCGCGATCGACTCCTACCGCGAAGTGGCCCAGTACCTGGGCGACAAGGATCCGACTTCGCGCAGGATCATGGAGGATATCCTGGCCCAGGAGGAGGAGCACGCCGACGACATGGCCGGCCTGCTAAGAGATGTCGACAACGCCGCCCGAGGCGACCGGCCGGCCTGACGGCTGGCTGCCCAGGGTGGCCGGGAAGCGTCCAAGTCTTCCCGGTTCCTGCAGCTTCGGGCAGGGGCTGGCCGATGACCTCTGAAATCATATTCGAACCCATGCGCCAGCGCGATCAGTCCAGGCGCGACCGCCGCGAGCAGATTCGCGGCAGCATGCGACCCTGCCAAGGAGTCCCAAAGATGAAAGCTATTCAACTGAAAAGCCCCGGTGGCCTCGACCGGCTCGAACTTGTCGAGTTGCCCGATCCCGGTGACCCGGGACCGGATGAAGTGCGCGTTCGAGTCCACGCCAATTCGCTGAACTTCCACGACTACCTGGTTGCCAACGGTTCGATCGCCACCGATGACCGGCGCATCCCGATGTCCGACGGTGCCGGCGTGGTCGAGGCGGTCGGCGACAACGTGACCGAATTTGATGAAGGCGATGCGGTCGTTTCGACATTTTTCCCGCAATGGCTGAGCGGCCCGGCGCGCGTCGACAATTTCGCCACCACGCCGGGTGACGGCGTCGATGGCTATGCGCGCGAGCTCGTGGTGCGCCCGGCCACCGCGTTCACGCGTGCGCCGCGAGGCTATGAACATGCCGAGGCGGCCACGCTGACCACGGCAGGTCTCACGGCCTGGCGGGCGCTGGTGGTCGATGGCGCGATCAAGGCCGGCGATATCGTGCTTACGCTGGGCACCGGCGGCGTGTCGATCTTCGCCTTGCAGTTCGCCAGGGCCATGGGTGCGCGCGTGATCGCCACCTCATCGTCGGACCAAAAGATCGAGCGCCTGAAAGAGCTGGGCGCCGAGCATGCGATCAATTACAAATCCGAGCCCGAATGGGGCAAGCAGGTCCGCAAGCTGACCGGTGGACGTGGCGTCGACCACGTCATCGAAGTCGGCGGCCCGGGCACGCTGCCGCAATCGATCGCGGCCGTGCGCACCGGCGGGCATATCGCGCTGATCGGCGTGCTGACCGGTGCTGCCGGGGACGTTCCGACCGCGCGGCTGATGGCCCGGCAGGCCCGCCTGCAGGGTTTGATCGTCGGCAGCCGCACCGACCAGCAGAACATGATCGAGGCGATCGAGGCCACCGATCTGGACCCGGTCATCGATCGTTCGTTCGAGCTGGCCGAGATTGCCGATGCCTTTCGCTTTGAGGAAGCCGGCCGTCACTTCGGCAAGATTTGCCTGCAGTTGTGAGGCCCGGCTGAACGCAATGGTTTACCTGACTCGCGTCGTGTCTCAGTATTTGGCTCTACTGGTTGAACTGGAGTTCTTGTAGGGTGGTATCAGCGCAGTGCATCGACCATGTTTTGGCTTGAACAGGCTTGAAGCTGGTGGATGCGCTGCGCTGATGCCACCCTACTGAGACACAGCGCTAGCCAGGATGGTTTAAACCCGAATTCTTGGCGCGGTCGTCGCTGCAATGGCGTTGATCGCGGCGTCGTTCTGGCTCGGCTATGCAGCCGTTGCAATACCGAACAGGTGTCCGCTGTGTAATCATGACCGGCGCCTGAATCCTTTATTCGCCCATCGTCTGCGCGCGTCTGCGCGCCATCCAGGAGATTGTCCATGACCCCATCCAATCCACTTTTCGAACCCATTCAAGTCGGCGATCTGGAACTGCCCAACCGCATCGTGATGTCGCCGCTGACGCGTTCTCGCTCCAGCCAGCCCGGTGATGTGCCCAGCGCCATGAACGCCCGGTATTATGCGCAGCGGGCCGACGTCGGGCTGATCATCAGCGAGGCCACCCAGGTTTCTCCTCAAGGCAAGGGCTATGCCTTTACGCCGGGCATCCACTCGGCCGAGCAGGTCGGCGGCTGGCGCCAGGTAACCGATGCCGTACACAAGGCCGGCGGCCGGATCTTTCTGCAGCTATGGCACGTCGGGCGCATTTCGCACCCCGAGCTGCAGCCCGGCGGCCGGCGCCCGGTGGCGCCTTCGGCGATCAAGCCCGAAGGCGCGCAAACCTACATCAGCGCCGATTCCGGCATGGTTGACGTACCCGAACCGCGCGCGCTGGAAGCCGATGAAATTCCCGGCATCGTCGAACAGTTCCGCCAGGGCGCGGAAAACGCCCGCAAAGCCGGTTTCGACGGCGTCGAAATTCACGCCGCCAACGGCTATTTGATCGATCAGTTCATTCGCTCGGGCAGCAACCATCGAAGCGACGAATACGGTGGCTCGATCGAAAACCGGCTGCGTTTTCCGATGATGGTGGTCGAGGCGGTCAAGAAAGTCTGGCCGAAACAGCGCATCGGCATTCGCGTGAGCCCCACCGGCAGCTTCAACGACATGCACGACGACGACCCGGTGGCCACCTACGGGGCGCTGGCGCAAAAGCTCGACGAGGCCGGCATTGCCTTTGTCGAGGTGGTTGAAGACTCGTTCCAGGGCAACCTCGCCGAAGGCCGCCCCGAAACAGTCGTCGATGCGATCCAGGCTCGATTCAACGGCATCTACATCGGCAACGGCGGCTATAGCCGCGACGAGGCCATCGAGCGCATCGAGGCCGGCAAGTGCGACCTGGTGTCGTTTGGCCGCACGATCATCGCCAACCCCGACCTGGTCGAACGCTTTCGGCAAAACGCAGTGCTGAACGACTGGGACGAGAGCACCTTTTACGGCGGTGACGAACACGGCTATACCGATTATCCGGTGCTCGAAGACCGGGGCTGAAGCGGCCAGATCCTGCGACGCGGCGCTGAAACACGCGCCGCGCCTTGGTATATTAGAGCTAACTTAAGGCGTTGAAGTTTATTCGGACGATTACAGCAAGCGACTGATTTGAGCCAGCGATCGCAATCGCAACAGCAACAGAGGTAGCCATTACATATTGTCAGATATCCTCTCAATCAAGGAGATTGACGATGCAGCAGATACCTATCCCCGGCACGAAAATGTCTGTTTCACGCATTGCCCTCGGCACCTGGGCCATTGGCGGCTGGATGTGGGGCGGCACCGACGAAGATCGATCGATCGCCACCATCCATGCCGCGCTCGACAAGGGCGTCAACCTGATCGACACCGCGCCGGTCTACGGCTTCGGCAGCTCGGAAAAAATCGTCGGCAAGGCCATCGAACAATACGGTGGCCGCGACAGCATCCATATCTCCACCAAGGTTGCGCTCGAATGGGATGACGGAAAGCTGTTCCGCAACGCCTCCCGGGACCGGATCATGCGCGAGGTCGACGACTCCCTGCAGCGGCTTCGCACCGATTACCTCGACATCTACCATGTGCACTGGCCCGACCCCACCCGGCCGATGGAGGAAACGGCCAGGGCGATGCGGAAACTGCTCGACGACGGCGTGATCCGGGCCGTCGGGGTCAGCAACTTCACGCCCGACCAGATGGAGCGATTCCGCGACGATTGCCCGATCCACCTGTGCCAGCCGCCCTACAACATCTTCGAACGCTCGATCGAATCCGACATCAAGCCCTACTGCGAACACAAGGACATTGCCCTGATGACCTACGGCGCGCTGTGCCGCGGCCTGCTGACCGGGAAAATGGAGCCGGGCAGGACCTTCGAGGGCGACGATTTGCGCAACGACGACCCAAAATTCAGCGAGCCGAGATTTTCCCAGTACCTCGATGCCGTCGACCAACTCGAAAAGCTGGCGCGCGAGCGCTTTAACAAATCGCTGATCGATTTCAGCGTGCGCTGGGTGCTGGAAAAGGGCGTGCCGATCGCGATCTGGGGCGGGCGCAAGCCCGAGCAGATGGCGCCGCTCGACGACGTGTTCGGCTGGTCGATGGACGGCGCGGCACTGTCGGCGGTCGATTCGATCCTGGCCGAAGCGATCCGGCATCCGGTCGGCCCCGAGTTCATGGCGCCGCCGACCGGGCTGGGCTGAACCGGCCCGCGCGCATCGACGCAACACACTTGACGCACGGCATTCGATGCAGCAGCCGCTGCGCCCATTCACGCAGACAGCCGCAGGTGGACCATGAGTGATTCAAAAAAGCCCTCCGGAGACAAGAAAGTCATCGTCGTGATTGGCAGCGACGATCACAACCTGGCGCTGATCCGGGCCATTCCGGAAGCCGGCGCTTGGGATATCCGGCCGGTACTGAGATGGGCCGACGTCCAGCCCGATCACGGCCGCATCGATTTCAACGATTTGTACCGCCGCGCGCGCACGGAAATCGATTCGCTGGGTGGAAAGCCCGATGCCATTATCGGATATCTCGATTTTCCGGTGACCTCGCTGGTGTCGCTGCTGAGCCGGGACTATGGATTGCCCGGCGCCACGCCCGAAGCGGTTGCGCGCTGCGAGCACAAGTACTGGATGCGCCAGATCGAGCACAAGGTCTTTCCCGGGACCGCGCCGAAGGTTGTTGCGGTCAACCCGTTCGAACCGAAAAAAGCCTGGCGCGAGGCGCTTGATTATCCGTTCTGGCTCAAACCGGTCAAGGCGCATTCGTCGGTGCTGGGCTTCATGATCGAAGACGATGCGGACCTCGATCGGGCCCTGCATGCCTGTCGTCAAAAGCTGCATTATTTCGGCGAACCGTTCGATGATTTTCTCGAGCATCTGAAACAACCCGGCGGATCGGCCGAGGTGGGCGGAAACCATGCCGTGGCCGAAGAACTGGTTTCGGCACCCCACCAGTTCACGTTCGAAGGCTACGTCTGGGAAGGCGAGGTCACCATTTACGGTGCCGTCGACTCGATCCGCATCGGCGAGCACAATTCAAGCTTTTCGCGATACCAGTACCCGGCCGCGCTGCCCGGCGAGGTGCTCGAAAAGGCAAAAGACATGACCGGAAAAATGATCGACGGGCTGCAGTACGACGGCTCGCCCTTCAACATCGAATTCTTTTGGGACCCCGGTACCGGCGCCTTGAAAATTCTGGAGATCAACCCGCGCATCTCCAAGTCCCATTCTCCGCTGTTCCGGATGGTCGACGGCGTATCGCACCACAAGGTGGCCATCGACCTGTCGCTGGGGCGCAAGCCGGACATGCCGCTGCGCGAAGGCAAGGACGAGATCGCGGCAAAATTCATGTGGCGTTCGCTGGAAGCCGACGGCATCGTCCAGCGCGTGCCCGACGACAGGGAAGTCGCGCATCTTCGGCGCCTGTTGCCGGATCTGGAGTTGGAGGTGCTGGTGGAAAAAGGGCTCCAGCTTTCCACGCTGTTTTACCAGGACAGCTACAGCTACGAACTGGCCGTTGTTTTTATCGGTGGCGATTCGGAGGAAATGCTGGAAGATTCCTATCGCATGTGCGTCGACTGCCTGCCCATCCACCTCAAGCCGCTGCCCGAGACGCGCAAGGCCTGAGTGGCCGGCCGCAATGATCGTGGCAAGTGTTTCGCCCCGGGCGATGAACGCGCAGATGTCGTGTCAGGTCAATGTCAACCGGGCCGTGGCGTGCAGGATATGCGGCCAGCTTGAACGACAGCGCACCGAATCGTACTTGAGTCACAACGGATGTTATGCCTGACCTGAACCCCGACAAGATCGCCGGTACCGATTGGCATGCGCTGTCGCAGCAGGACGTGGCCTCGCGTCTGGCAACCGGCGACCAAGGGCTCGATGATGATGAAGCCCAAAGCCGGCTCGATCGATTCGGCGCCAACCGCCTTCCCGAAGAGGACCGGCCGGGGCTGCTTCGGATTTTCCTGCGTCAGTTCAAGGACCCTCTGATTTATGTGCTGTTGATCGCCGGGCTGGTGTCGCTGGGGCTGGGCAACCTGAACAACGCGATCTTCATCTTCGCCGTACTGGCCATCAATTCGATCATCGGCACCCTCCAGGAGGGCCGTGCCGAGGCCAGCGCGGCGGCGCTGCAGGAGATGATTCGGGTCGATGCGCAGGTCTGGCGCGACGGTCGGCGGCAAAAAGTCAATTCGGCCGAGCTGGTTCCCGGCGACCGGATACGGGTCGAGGCCGGCACCGCCGTGCCGGCCGATATCCGGCTGGTCTCGGCCCGCGGATTGCAGCTTGACGAATCGCCGCTGACCGGCGAATCGACGCCGGTCGGCAAGGACGCCGGCCAGACGCTGGAAAAGGACGCCGTGGTCAGCGAGCGCGAAAACATGGTGTTCGCCGGCAGTACCGTGCTCGATGGTCGCGGCGAAGGCTATGTCTGCGCCACCGGCGAAACCACCGAGGTTGGCAAGATCGCCGAATCGCTGGCGGCAAGCGAAGCCCAGGCCCCGCCGCTGGTGCTCAAGCTGAAAAGCTTCACGCGCAGGATCGCGCTGCTGGTGCTGGCCGCGGTCGCGGTTCTTTCGATCACCCAGTTCATGCAGGGCGCCGACCCGGCCCAGCTGTTTTTCCTCGGCGTGGCGCTGGCCGTGTCGGCCATTCCGGCCGGGCTGCCGATCGCCATTACCGTGGCCATGGCTATGGCCACCCGGCGCATGGCCGAGCGCCATGTCATCGTGCGCCGGCTGCCGGCCGTCGAAGGCCTGGGCTCGTGCACGCTGATCGCCAGCGACAAGACCGGCACGCTGACCGCCAACAAGCTGACGATCCGCCGGCTGCTGCCGGCCAATGGTTCGGGCGATTGTGATGCCAATAGCGACGGCGATGCCGAAGCAGCCGAGCTCGAGGTTTCGGGCGAGGGCTACGAGCCCGAAGGCGAAATCACGCGCGACGGCGAATCGCCGGACGGCGCGCTGCTCGAGCAGGCAAAGTGCATGGCGCTGGTCGGCGCGCTGTGCAACGAAGGCGAGCTCGATGTTCAGGATGGGCAAGTCGAGACCCACGGCGACAGCGTCGACCTGGCCTTCCTGGTGCTGGCCGCCAAGCTCGACCTGGAGCGCGAGGCGCTGCTGGAGAAATATCCCGAGCGGGACCGGATTTCGTTTCACGCCGACCGCCGCTTTGCCGCCACGTTCAACGAGGTCGACGACACCGTCACGGCCCACGTCAAGGGCGCCGCCGAGGTGGTGCTCGAGATGTGCGGCGATTGTGACGTCGATGCCTTGAGCGAACAGGAGCAGGCGCTGGCCGAACGCGGCTACCGGGTTCTGGCGCTGGCCCGAGGTGCGGTCGATCAAAAAGATGACGAATATGAGGCCGACGATCTGCATGGCCTCGAATTTTGCGGCTTTGCCGGCCTGATCGACCCGATCCGTTCCGAAGTGCCCGAGGCCGTGGCGCGCTGCCGCAAGGCCGGCGTCGATGTGCGCATGATTACCGGCGACCATCCGGCCACCGGCATGGCGATTGCCCGCGAGCTCGGCATTGCCGATGAAGACGACCAGGCCGTGACCGGCGCCGAGCTGCGAGAGCTGGATGCTGATGACGACGCGCTGTCCGAAAAAATCGCAAAAGCCAGGGTCTTCGCGCGGGTCGAGCCGGCCCAGAAGACCGTGATCGTCGAATCTCTTCAGCAGGCCGGCGAGCTCGTCGCGGTAACCGGCGACGGCGTTAACGACGCGCCGGCGCTGAAGACCGCGCACATCGGCGTGGCCATGGGCGAGGGCGGCACCGATGTTGCCAGGCGGGCGGCCTCGCTGATCCTCACCGACGATAACTTCGCCTCGCTGGTCGCGGGCATCGAACAGGGTCGCGGCGCCTATGACAATGTGCGCAAGGTGATCTGGCTGCTGTTGGCCACCGGCGCGGCCGAGGTACTGCTGTTTTTCCTGGCGTTGTTTGCCGGCTTGCCGCTGCCGCTGACCGCGGTTCAGCTGCTGTGGCTGAACCTGGTGACCAACGGCATCCAGGATGTCGCACTGGCGATGGAGGAGGTCGAATCCGACGTGCTCGAGCGCAAGCCGCGGCCACCAAAGGAGCCGATCTTCAACCGCCGCATGATCCAGGAAACGCTGCTTTCGGGCGGTTACATGGGCAGCGTCGCGTTCGGTCTGTACTTCGTGATGATCCAGACCTTTGGCATGAATGAAGACGATGCTCGCAACCTGCTGCTGCTGCAGATGGTGCTGTTTGAAAACGTGCATGCCTTCAGCTGCCGCTCCGAGACCGCATCGTTGTTTAAGATTCCGCTGCGCGACAACCCTTTGCTCATCGTCGCGGTGCTGGCGGCCCAGGGCGTGCATATCCTGGCCATGTTCATCCCCGGCCTCAACAACGTGCTCGGGATCGAGCCGGTTGCGCTGGAAAGCTGGGCCATACTGGTCTCGATTGCCGTGACGCTGCTGCTGGTCGACGAGGTGGCCAAGTTCCTTCATCGTCGGGCCGGCGGGCAGCGACCAGTACCGGCACTGCTGGCCTGACCGGGCCGAACGCGAGATCAGCCGATGCAAACAACACTGCTGACCGTCACCATCGCCGCTTTGATCACGGCCCTCATGACCGGTGTCGGGGCCTTGCCGTTCCTGTTCATGCGCGACATCGGCAAGCGCGTGATCGGTGCGTCGAACGCCGCTGCTGCCGGTCTGATGCTGGCCGCCAGCCACAGCCTGATCGCCGAAGGCGTTTCAGTGGGCGCCGGGCTGGCGCTTGCCGGCGTGCTGCTCGGCCTGGGCGCGATCATGCTGTCGGACCGCTGGCTCGGCAACGCCGGGCACCTGGAGATTGCCGATCTGCACGGCGCAAGTGCCAGCCGGGCACTGCTGATCCTGGGCGTCATGACGGCCCATTCCTTTGCCGAAGGCATTGGCGTGGGCGTGTCGTTTGCCGGCGACGAAGGCCTGGGCGTTTTCATTACCACCGCGATTGCATTTCACAATGTGCCCGAAGGGCTTGCCATTGCGCTGGTGCTGGTGCCGCGCGGCACGCCGGTGTGGAAAGCCGCGCTATGGGCCGTCTTCACCAGCCTGCCGCAACCGCTGATGGCCGCACCGGCGTTCGTATTCGTCGACTGGTTCCGGCCGCTGCTGCCGGTAGGCCTGGGGCTGGCCGCCGGCGCAATGATCTGGATGATTTTTGCCGAACTCGTTCCCGACGCGCTGGAACACAGTTCGGCAAGCTCGACTGCCGGCCTGGTGGTGCTGGCCTTCGCGGCCATGATGGCTTTTCAGCTGTTCGTGCTGGGCGGCTGAACCCGGCCTCTTCAAGTTGATCTGTTTCGGCCCCGCCAGTGCGGTAAAAAACCGCGCGCGGCGCGTCGGCCCGTTATGCTTGTGCGATGGATGTCGACTTTCTTGAACTGGCTTACCGGCTTGGCGTGGCCCTGGCGATCGGCCTGCTGGTGGGTATCGAGCGCGGCTGGAAAGGCCGCGAGGCTGAAGAGGGCGAGCGCGAAATTGGCCTGCGCACGCTGGGCCTGACCGGACTGCTCGGTGGCGCTGCCGGGATTTTGAGCATCCAGTTCGGCGGTATCCTGATCGGCCTGCCGTTCATCGGCCTGACGATCCTGCTCGGTTTCGTCTATCAGGTCAAGGTGGACCAACGCGGCGACATTGGCCTGACCACCGAAATTGCGCTGCTGGCCACTTTTCTGCTCACGGCAATGGCCGGCCTGGGGCATTTGGCCGTCGCCTCGGCCGGCGGCGTTGTCATGGCCATGCTGCTTCGCTACAAGGGCCGGCTGCACGGCTGGGTCAAGGCACTTAGCCGCGATGAACTGACCGCCGGCTTCAAGCTGTTGCTGATTTCCGTGGTGCTGCTGCCGCTGCTGCCCAACCAGGGCTTCGGCCCCTGGGATGCGCTCAACCCCTATGAAATCTGGTGGATGGTGGTGCTGATCGCGGCCATCTCCTTTGTCGGTTACTTCGCCATACGCATTGGCGGCGCACACGCCGGGATCGTGTTCACCGCCCTGTTCGGCGGCCTGGCCTCGTCGACGGCGACCACGTTGAACCTGGCGCGCCTGTCGCGCGACAAGAATGTCGGCTCGGCGCTGTTGGCCGGCGGCATCCTGCTGGCCTGCGGCACCATGTTCCCGCGCATGCTGCTGGTCGCCAGCCTGATCCACGCGCCATTGTTCCCGCTGTTGCTGTGGCCGGCAGTGGTCATGGCGGTCCTGGCCTATGGCCCGGCCTTGTGGCTGCTGCGCAAGCCGCACCGGCAAACTGATGCCGACGACCTGCTGCCCCGCAACCCGCTGGAATTGACATCGGCGCTGTCGTTCGGCTTGCTGCTGGCCGTCGTCATGCTGGCCGGCAAGGCCTTGACCGAGTGGCTGGGCAATGCCGGCATGCTGGTACTGGCCGCTGCCTCGGGCGTGGCCGATGTCGACGCGATCACGCTGTCGCTGGCGCGCATGAGCGATGACGACCTGGCCGTCCGCATTGCGGTACTTGGCATCATCATCGCCGCCAGCGTCAACTCGCTGGTCAAGGCCGGCATGGCGCTGGCCATCGGTGGGCGCGAGACCGGTTTGCGGGTGGTTCTTGCATTGGGCGTGGCCGTGGCCGCCGGCCTGGCGTTGAGCCTGTTCGGCTTCTGGCGCAGCGCCTGATGCCTTAACCCGCCTGATTCACCACCCTTCCTACTGCGACGCCGTCAGGCCCGCGTCTGCGGCGTTTCGCTCGGTCGCGAAACGCCACAGCCACTGGGCCTGACGACCCCTCGCGACGGAAGGGTGGTGAATCAGGCGGGCTTAATGCTGGCAGCCGCCGCACCAGACCGTTGCGCGCTGGCCGATCACTTCACTTTTCAGTGCCCGGCCGCAGTTCGGGCAGGCCTGCCCGGGCCGCCCGTAGACCTTGAGCTGCTGACCGAAATAGCCCGGCGTGCCGTCGCCGACGGTGAAGTCGCGCAAGCTGGTTCCGCCGACTGCAATGGCGCTCGACAGCGTCACCCGGATGGCTTCGGCCAGCACGCCGTAGCGCTGCCGACCGACCCGGCCGGCGGCTCGCTTCGGGTGGATGCCGGCGCTGAACAGCGCTTCGGCGGCGTAGATGTTGCCCACGCCGACCACGTTGGCGCCGTCCATGATGAACTGCTTGATCGAGGTCTTGCGGCCGCGGCTGAGGCGCCACAGCGCATCACCGTTGAAGGCCGGGTCCAGCGGTTCCGGACCAAGCCCCGCCAGGCGCGGATGCAGCAATGGGTCCGCACCCGGCTGCCACAGCACGGCGCCGAAGCGGCGCGGGTCGGTATAGCGCACCACGTGGCCGTGACTGATCGCCACGTCGATGTGGTCGTGCCGGCCTGCCGGCGGCGGCTGTTCCCAGGCCCGAAACGATCCGGACATGCCCAGGTGCCACAGCAGGCTGCCGTCGTCGAAGCTCCAGATCAGCCATTTGGCACGTCGTTTCAGCCGCCGAACCACCTGGCCGGATAACTGCGCGAGCTCGGCGGCCACCGGCCAGCGCAGCTGCGATTGGCGCACCGTCAAGCCGGCGATCGACTGGCCGACCACCAGTGGCGCCAGGCCGCGTCGGGTGGTCTCGACCTCCGGTAATTCAGGCATATAAGAACATTTGCATTTTTATGGAAATCGCGTTAACTTAAGTTGTGCCGAAGCGAATTTTTCGGCATTTCCTTCACAATAAAAAGGAGCGTTGACAATGAGTATCGCCAGAGTTACTGAAATCACTGCGACATCGACTTCCAGTTTCGAAGACGCCATTCAACAGGCCATGTTACGTGCCTGCAAAACCCTGAAAAACGTCAAGGCCGGCTGGGTCAAGGAGCAGAAAGTCAAGTGCGACGCACAGGGCAATGTCAGCGAATACCGCGTTGACATGAAGGTTACTTTTATCCTCGAAGACTGACATGCATCGATGATGTCGGTATCAGCCGGCATCATCTCCGATCAGCCGGCAATCCTCAAGAATCCGGCCCTCGGCTTCAACGCGGGCTCGGCCTTCGGTCATTTCCAGTTCAACGCCGGAATCGGCATAGTGCGCACCGGCCGAATCCATGGCCGGGAGGGCAAACACGAACGCCCCCAGGTGCAGCGCTGCCAACCCCGGTGATTGCCTGACGAGCACGTTTTCACCGTCACAGGCAAATTGTTTCGTCGCAACTTCGCTGGCGCCGGCGCGGGCCAGCAGCGGCTCGAACGCCATCAGGCTGCCGTCGGTATCGGCCGGCGCAATGTCCATCAAGCGGGCCATCAACGAGTACAGGTCGACCGAGCGCACTGCCGGCAACTGCGCGCCGGGCATAAACGCCGGGCCGTTGGCAATGAAGATGCCGTGCATGTTCAGCCAGGCCGGGTCCCAGCCGTGCATGCCGTTGAGCACGCCGCGCTGCATGCCGGCGTAATAGGGCTTGTTGGAAATCATCCAGCCCGGTTGGGCCTCGATGGTCACGTCCGGGATGCGCTGATGGTCGTCGAAGTGATAGCGTGGCGGGCCTTCGCCCTTCTTCCAGACCCGGCGCACGCCGTCGATGGGCCGGTTCAGGGCCTGGAAAATCTCCTCTCGGCTCGGGCCGCCTTCGATCGCCCAGATCTGGGCCGCCGGCCCCCAGTCGGAAACCCGGACCCGGCTCAGGTCCAGGTACTGGTCCAGCAGCACGTAGCGGTCCAGGTCGATTTGCTGCATGCCGTGATCGGAGGTGACCAGCACGTGCATGTTGCCGTAAAGCCCGCGGCGTTCCAGGCCGTCGAGCAGGCGCCCGAGCGCCCGGTCGACTTCGTCCATCGCCTGCACCACCTTGGCATCCCCGGGGCCGTGTGCATGGCCGGCCGAATCCACGGCGGAAAAATACAGCGTCAGGAAATCCGGCCGCTGGTCCGGCGGCAGGTCCAGCCAGGCCAGCACCTGGTCGACCCGGTCGTCGTGCGAGGTATCGCCGGCATAGGGCTTCCAGAAGCGCGGGCGGATGCCGCCGATCTGCGCCTCCGAACCCGGCCAGAAATACGTGGCGGCAATTTTGCCGGCCTTCTCGACGGTATTCCAGATCGGCTCGCCGTCATACCAGTAGCCGTCGCCGACCGCGTCGCGGTTGCGCATCGAAAAGCTCGACTTGCGCTTCGGGTCCCACATGCTGTTGGCGACCACGCCGGAGTTTTCGGCATACAGCCCGGTGGCCGTGGCGTAGTGGGTGGCAAAGGTCTTGGTCGGAAAAATATGCTGCAGCGAATCGGCCTTCAGCCCCTCAGCCGCCAGCTTCTTCAGCGCCGGCAGTTCGGAGCGCTCAAGATAGTCGTAACGAAAACCGTCGATCGAAATCAGCAGCAGCGGCGGCGCACTGTGCTCGGGGCCGCGGTCGCGTTCGATCAGCGCAAAAGCGGCCAGGCTCAGCGCCGCAAGCAGCGCGATGATGACGATTGAGAAGCGATTGAAGCTCATGGCAAACCCGGGCGCGCAACGAATGCGGCAAGCTTACCCCAACCTTGCATCAAATTTCGAATTCAAAAGTTCGGGGAGTCGTGTTTCCGGGGCCGCGCGCAGTGTTGACAACCGGAGCGTAGATGCGGTTTGGCAACGCGAGCACAGTCCCCGGAAAACGCTGCTGTACCGGGCAGCGTAGCGGTTTTGGACCGAAATTTTATGCAACGTTGGGGTTTAACCCGTGTTCCCCGGAAGCCTGTCGGACTTGACCGCGCCGGGGCCGAAGTCGCCGAAGGTCGCAGGTGAGAGGGCAGCTCGTGTATGGCGCATTCTGGCTGATTTGAACGGCCGCCGAATTCTGCGCATTCAATACAGCACACGTACTGACCCTATGATTTTGTCGGCAGGGAATCTATCGGCCAGACACACCTCTCGCTGACCTGGCAAATCAGGCAGAATGGTCGCGGCGATGATTACAAGGCGGGGAGCCATTAAAAACACCGGGTCTGAACAAGAAAGAACTCTACGAGCGCGACATCTGCACCAGGTTCATCCTGCCGGCGCTGGACCAGGCCGGCTGGAACGAAATGGCGCAGCTGCGCAAGCCGTTCGAGATTTTCCGGCCACAGATTATCGCCAATGGTGCGTGGGGCGCCATTTAATCGGCCGACGGGCAATTCCAGAATCGAGCGCGACGTCCACTGATACGAGGGGGTATAGGGGCTGATTCCGATGCCGATCGGCCCTCGCTAAACCGCACGGAAGCATCGGAAAACACGCAAAGGTACGGGGTAGATGGCAAGAACGAAACAAATTCAGTCAAACGGCAACGGCTCCAGCGAGAAGACGCTGGAATCGTGGATCTGGAACGCGGCCTGTTCCATCCGCGGTGCCAGGGACGCACCGAAATACAAGGACTACATCCTCCCCCTGATCTTCACCAAGCGCCTTTGCGACGTCTTCGACGACGAACTCAATCGCA
>JAVVET010000061.1:0-17273 GCA_032251235.1 Wenzhouxiangellaceae bacterium | reverse complement strand
AGCAGCAGCCAGAGCAGCAGCCAGAGCAGCAGCCAGAGCAGCAGCCAGAGCAGCATTTGGCAGTGCCGGAGTCCACGATGGGGTCGGGTTCGGGATCTGAGTCGAAGTCGGCAATGGAATCCGGCGCCGAAGCGAGCCACGGATCGAAACGCGATTTGGAGCAGGGGGCGGCTTCGCAGCAGCGTCGGATAGTAGCCGAGCGCTCGGCAGCAGCGTCTCAAGCCGGTGGCGTTGGCGGAAATTCGGAGGAGGCTGGTCGGGCCGGTGCGCTGGGATCATCGTCGATAGAAGGCGCGACGCCGGCGATTCCGCAGAATTCCGATGAGCGCTTCCTCCAGGCCTTGCAGCGATTTGATCAGCGCCTCGACCGCGAGCGTTTCGGCAAGTCCGACCCGGATGTTGGCGGCGGATCCGGCGGTGGTGGGCCTGATTTGTCTGCCGGCGCCGAAGGGCAGGGAAGCGGTTCGGAGTCTGGTTCGAACAACCCGTTTCTGGAACCGCGCCCGGCGTCATCTTCCGATAGCGGCGGAATCGACAACCGCGGTGGGATCGGCGATCGCAGCGCGTTTGAGCCGCCAGCGGATATTCCGGATGGCCGCGATGATGATATCGTGGCCCGGCAATTGCGCGAAGCGGCTGAAAATGAACCGGACCCGGAGCTTCGGGCCCGCTTGTGGGAAGAATATCGGGTGTATAAAGATGATCGGTTCTGAAACCTGCGTCCAAAGGGTTCGGGTGTCGGCCGGGCCGTTCCTGGCAATTCCCGGGCGTGCTGCGGCCTCGATGGCGTGCGCGGCCTGCCTGCTGCTGTCTGCCTGCGCCAGCATTCCGGATGCGTCGGCGCCGGCCTCCGCGGTCGAGCCGCTGCAGCGCGCGACCACCGAATTGCCCCGGGCCGATGTATTGAATGTCAATATCGTGCGCTTCGACGCCAACATACCCAGCGATCCGGAGTTTGCCGAGGTCGAGCAGATTTTTGAAGACATTCGCCGGGCCGAGTCGCGCTATGTGCCCTTCACGTTGCGTCAGACACTCCAGCGCAGCGGCCATTGGGGCGATGTGCGCGTGGTGCCGGCCAGGATGCCGGGCGCCGAACTCGAAGTCACCGGCCGCATTCTCGACTCGCACGGGCATACCCTTTCGCTGGCGATACAGGCCCGGGATGCCAGCGGCAGGCAATGGCTGGACAAAACCTATACCGAAAGTATCAACGAGGCGCGCTATGGCGTCAGTTCGGCAACGTCGGAAGATCCATTTCAGTCCTTGTATAACCGGGTGGCCAACGATCTTGTCGAGGCACGCGCGGAACTGGATACCGAGACCAAGCGCGAAATTGCACGCGTGGCCGAATTAAGCTTTGCCGCCGAACTGGCGCCCTCGGTTTATGGCCCGCGTCTGGAACGGGACAACAACGGCCAGCTTTCCGCGCTCCCGGTTGGTCAGCCCGATCTTCTGGCTGGACCCATCGAGGCGGCGCGCAGCCGTGACGCCCGAATGATCGACATCCTGGACCAGCATTACAATGACTTTCACTCCCGCATGGAAGTGCCCTACGGAGATTGGCGCGAGGCCAGCTACCGCGAGATGCGCAATTTGCAGGAATTGCGGCGGCAGGCGAATACGCGCAAGGTGCTCGGTGCGCTGGCGGTCCTCGGCGGCGTCGTCGGTGCTGTTAAATCGGACGGGGATTTGGGCCGGGTCGCCTCGCAGGTCGCGATTGTCGGCGGCATCTATGCCATTTCCAGCGGTATCGACAAGGGCCGTCAGACCAGCATTCATGTCGAGTCGCTGCGCGAGCTGGGACGTTCCCTGGAGCAGGACCTGGCACCACAGAATGTCGACATCAAGGACAAAACGGTGCGCCTGACCGGGTCGGCCGAAGCGCAATACGAGCAGTGGCGGGAAATACTGGCCGAGATGGTTGCTGAACAACAGCAAGCCATCGAAGACGATGCGGCCGAACGCGCCGCAACGGCGTCGGATTTCCGCTGATGTGCCGAATTGATTTGCGCTTGATGAAGGGTTCCGGTGCCTGACGTGCCGGTTTCGGATCAGGTCGAAAAAACCAGCCAGGCACTGCCGGTCAACCGGCATATCCAGCCGGGCGAATACCAGCCGCCCGAGCTTGAGCGCAGGCGTTTTGTTTTACCGGGCCTGAAATTGAGCCTGGTCGTGGCCGCTGCGCTTGTTTTGGGCGCCACGCTATGGTTCGTACTGACCATGCGGGCCGTGGAACTCCGGGTCGAGCCGGTACCGGAAGCGCTGAGCCTGAGTGGCTTGACGATCAGGCTCGGCGAGAACTGGCTGGCTCGGCCGGGTCAATACCTGGTGAGCGCACGCCATCCCGGTTACCGCGAGCTTGCGCGTGAGATCACTGTGCCCGGCGACGGTCCGGCCCGTTTCGAGCTTCAGATGGAGCCGTTGCCGGGACGGGTCACGCTGACCACCGCACCGGTGGGCGCCGAAGTCCGGATCGATGACGAAGTCCTCGGTACGACGCCGTTGATCGAACACGCTTTGCCCGGCGGCGAATATGAGCTGGAAGTCGTCCTCGACGGCTATCAGCCGGCGCGTCAGCCGCTGGAAGTCGAAGGCCTGGATCGACAGCAGCGGGTGCACATCGAGCTCATCCCGTCGTCGGCCGAAGTCGCGATCGATTCCGACCCGCCGGATGCACAGATTCAGGTTGACGGACAATCGGCAGGGCGCACACCGGCGAGCATCCGGGTCGATGCCGGGCGGCGTGAAATCGCGCTGGTCAAGCCCGGCTACCAAACCTGGACACGAACGCTGGATGTCGAAGGCGGGCAGCCGCTCGAGTTGCCGCGGGTCGAGCTTCAGCCGGCAGCGGCGCTGCTGAGCATTCGCAGCGAACCGGCCGGTGCCGCCGTGAAGATCGATGGCCAGGCCCGCGGCACGACGCCGGTGGAAGTCGAACTGGCGCCCGATCGACCTGTGTCGATCGAGCTTGCGCTGGCAGGCTATGAGACGCTGGGTCGGACGATCACGCCGCGAGCCAATACCGAAAGCACGCTGCGCGGCCAACTGGTGCCGATCGACGCACGTCTGCAGGTTTTTTCCAGGCCTGCCGAGGCGCAACTGCTGATCGACGGCAAAGCCGTCGGACGGGTCGGCGCCGAAGGCCTGGACATTGAACTGCCGGCACGCGAACACGAACTGGAACTGCGGCTTCAGGGGTACGTCAGCCAGACCCAGCGGGTGCAGCTTGATCCAGACCAGCCGACCCGGGTCGACTTCGAATTGCTCACCGATCTTGAAGCTCGGATCGCCCGGGTCCAGCCGCTGATCCGTGCCGCCGACGGCCAGACCCTGAGATTGGTCGAGCCCGGTGAATTCACGATGGGCACGCCGCGCGGCGAGCAGGGCCGCCAGGCCAATGAGATTCCGCGCGAAGTTGAGCTGGAGCGATTGTTTTACATGGGCCTGCATGAAGTCACCAACGAGCAGTTCCGCCAGTTTCGATCCAGTCATTCCAGTGGCATTATTGGTGATCGTACGCTTGATAACGAACAACAGCCGGTGGTCCGGGTCGGCTTTGACGATGCGGCCGCTTTTTGCAACTGGCTCAGCGAAAAAGACGGCCTGGCGCCGGCTTATCGGCGTGTAAACGGCGAGTATCGGCGGGTACGGCCGGCCAACCAGGGCTATCGCCTGCCCAGCGAGGCCGAATGGGCCTGGGTGGCGCGTTTCAGTGGCGGGCGGGCGCTCAAATATCCCTGGGGCGAGGGGATGCCGCCGTCGTCCAATTCAGGAAATTTTGCCGATCGCACGGCTGCCGATCTCGTCTCGCAAACGCTCGATGGCTACGACGACGGCGCCCCGGCCACGGTGCGGGTCGGTTCCTACGCGCCGAATGCACAGGGCTTTCATGATCTTGGCGGCAATGTTTCGGAATGGATGGGCGATGGCTACGAGATTTTTTTGAACGAGACGCAGAAAGCCAGCATCGATCCGCTCGGTCCAGACGAAGGTGCCGAGCGCGTGGTCCGAGGGTCAAGCTGGCGCCACGCGGGCATCACCCAGTTGCGACTGGCCTGGCGCGGCCGGGCCGCCGAGGGCGGTGACGACCTGGGATTCAGGATTGTTCGATATGCAGAGTAAATTACGGAGTCAATTGATGAAAACGAGAGTGCTGTTCATTTCGGCCCTGGTCCTTGCAGGGCTTGCGATGGCCTGGCTGGTCGGCGGTGGCGATGCCCTGGATGTGCGCGCGCAGGCGGGCCCGTCAACCGAAAGCCAAATCATCGCGGAGCGGGCGGTCGATTTCCCGACCGATATTTGATCGTGGCGTTCATTGACCAAAGAGCCCGGGGCTGATGGTCCGGCGTCTGCCCGGCGGGCTCTCGCGCGAGCTTGTATTTCAGGCCGCCGCCCTGCTGGTGGCCATTATCGTGGTCCATTCGCTTTACGTCGGCCTGGTTCGGCCGCGGGCCGAGGATGCGATGGAACAGCAGCAGCTTCAGTTGAGCGCGGCGCCCGATGCGATCGTGGAGCGCTCGATCTGGGTCATCCTGAGGGATCCGGAGCAGGAAATCTGCTTCATTCTGCTGTTCTGGAGCCTGGCACTGATGACCGGCAAAAGCCGCGCCGTGGTGCGCCAGCGCCGACAGCTCAATCGCGACTTGATCCCGGTTACGCCGGGCCAGAGCATTCTTCCGGAGGATGCGCGCGACTACGCCCGCTCGATCGAGGTGCTCGAGCCCTCGGAGCGCCGCAGCTTGTATGCACGCGCCCTGCACACGGCGCTGCAGCGCTTTCGCGCCACGCGCAACCTGCAGGATGTTTCCGAGGCGGTCGATTCGGTCTGCCGCGCCGAGCACGAACGGATGGACTCGGAGCTGGCGATGGTGCGTTACATGGCCTGGGCCATTCCTTCGATCGGCTTCATCGGCACGGTGCGTGGAATCGGTTCGGCGCTTTCGATGGCCCACCAGGCCGTAGAAGGCAATATCACCGGCGTGACCTCGGCGCTGGGCACGGCCTTCAACTCCACGCTGGTGGCCTTGCTGCTGAGCATCGTGTTGATGTTCGTGCTCTACCAACTGCAGCAGTTCCAGGAACGTCTGGTGCTCGATACCCAGGCCTCGTGTGACGAGAACCTGCTGCAATATCTAAGGACGCCCTGAAGCATGCAGTCGCTGGTGCTCGAAATTAACGATATCGGCCTGTCCGTGGCCAGTCGCGAACGGGTCATTGCCTGCTCGCCCGGGCAAATCATTTGCGGCGCCGATTTTGCACGCGGCAAAATGCTGATCGGCCAGGCTGCGGCCGATCAGAGGCGTATCAACCCGCGCGCGACCCATGACCGGTTCTGGGGCTGGCTCAATTCGGCCCCGCTGGCGCGCCCGGTCGGCCGGGCGCGCAGCCATGCCGATCTGGCCTGGATGCACCTTCGCGACCTGCTCGAACAGGTGCCGGGAGACGACAAGCGATGGCTGCTGCTGGTGCCCTCGCAGCTCGACGATACTCAGTTGGCGCTGTTGCTGGGCATCGCGCAAAACCTTGGTCTGAACGTCGCCGGCCTGGTGGCGGCACCGCTGGCCGGCGCCGCGGCCGCCGCTGTTGAGCGCGATTGCCTGGTGCTCGACGCGCAATGGCATCGTTTCAGTGCCGACCGGGTCTCGCGCGACCAGCAGCTGTGGCGCATGCATGCGCCCGCGCCGATCAAGGGCAGGGGTCTGGGCGCCCTGATGGACAGCTGGGCCAGGCTTGCAGGCGAGGCCTTCGTGACCCAGACCCGCTTCGATCCCAGTCATGATGCTGAAATCGAACAGCGGCTGTACAGCCAGTTGCCCGAATGGATGGAACGTCTGAGTCGAGAGCCTTCGGTAGTCGTGGAACTGGGTGTTGGAACGCATCGCTATACCGCAGAGCTTTCAGCCAAACCTTTCGTCGATGCGGCCCAGCCGTTTTACCGGCCCTTGCTCGACCGCATAGCTCAACAGCCCGATTGCAGCCTGGTGCTGCGCCACCGGCTCGCCGGTTTGCCCGGTTTGTCGGCATTGCTGGACCAGCAGGGCGCAGGCGATGTCGTCGTGCTGGACGAGCACTCGCCGGCGCAGCAGGTTCTCGACAGGGCCGACTGGATTGCGGTTGATTCTCCAGACGGCATTGCCCACGTCGTGCAAATGCCGGTTGATGATGCGGCTGCGCCGACCGAATTGCAGGTGTCGGTTGACGAAAGCGTGCCGAGTCATGTGTTGGTCGATGGTCGCGCCATGCCCATCGGTCGCCACGGCGTGGGCCTGGACGAACAGGCTGATGGCTGGCGTATCGAGCGCCAGGCCGGAGGCCAGGTGATGCTCGTCGGCGGCGCTCAAGGACTGAACGAGGCCTGGCTGAACGACCAGGCGGCGGTGCCGCCTTCGCCGCTGTCGATGGGTGATCGCGTGCGCGTCGGGCCGCGCGAATTTCTGTTGCTTCGGGTTCAGGGCGATGGATCGACGTAACCGTCCGGGCCTGACTTTCAGCCTGTCTTTCCTGGACGTGATGTCGGTCGGGCTGGGGTCCGTGATCCTGATCTTTCTGATCATCAACCACGCCAGCCAGGAGCGCTCGCGCGAAGCGAGTACCGAACGGCGCGAAGCAGTCGAGCAGATGCAGGCCGAATTCGACGCGCGTGAAGCCACCGCAGAGGCATTGGCGCGTGCCGTGGAGGCCAGCGAGGAGGCGCTGATGGGTGCTCGGGCACAATTGCGTGAACAGCAACGATTGATTGCCAGCCGCGATGAGGAAGGCCCGAATGAGTCGAAAAATGAGGACATTCAGGCACTGCAGGAAGAAATCCGGCAAATGGAGGCGCGCGTGGCCGACTTGAGACGCGAAAGTCTCGAGGCGGTCAAGCCCGACTCGGTATTTGCCCGGGCCGGCTCGGGCCGGCGCCAATACCTGACCGGCCTCGATGTCAGCGGCGAACATATCCTGATTCTCGTCGACGTTTCGGCCAGCATGCTGGCCGAGACCATCGTCGAGACCATTCGGCTTCGCAACATGAGTGCCCAGGTGCAGCAGGCTGCCGTGAAATGGCAGTGGGCACTGGATTCGGCCAGCTGGATGGTTTCCCAGATCCCGCCCGAAGCACGCTTCCAGATCTACACCTTCAACGACCAGGCGCGCTCGGTGATACCGGACCAGACCGGCAATTGGCTTGAAATTGGCGACGGCACGCTGTTGGGCCAGGCGCTGGCCCGTCTGCGCGAGGTGCTGCCAAGCGGTGGCACCAGCCTGCACCAGGCATTTTCAGCCGCAGCCGGCTTGCGCCCGGCACCGGACAGTATCATCCTGATTACCGATCACACGCCGACCGTAGGCGCCAGCGCCGGCCGGCGCGGCCGCATCGGTGCCGACCAGCGCCGGCGGCTGTTCGTCGAGGCTTTTGCACAGCTGCCGGCAGGCGTGCCGGTCAACGTGGTGTTGCTGCCGATGGAGGGCGATCCGATGGCCGCCAGCCTGTTCTGGCAACTGGCACAGACCACCGGCGGGGTGATGTTGTCGCCGGCGCGTGACTGGCCATGATCAAGACCATGACAACGCCCTTGTCACGAGGGCCTGATTGATGGGCGTTCTGAACCGGCGAGAACGAGGTGCAGCGGGCAACAACCTGTCGTTTCTCGATGTCATCAGCGCCGGTTTTGGCGCGATCGTGCTGCTGCTGGTGATTACCAAGACCGCCGAGCCGACCCGGGTCGTCGAGGAGGGGCTGAGCCTGGATGCACGGCGCCAGGCGCTGGCCGAGGCGCTGCCGGCGGTGGATGCGCGTCTTGATCGGCTGCGGGCTCGCCTGGGCGACCAGGACAGCGCGCTGCAGGCCTTGCGCCAGCGCTTGCTGCAAACACAAGCACAGGCAGCGGCGGCCGCAGAGCAGGCCCGCGAGGCCCAACTCGACGACAGCGTGGCCTCGACCATCAGCGACCGTTTGTTCACGGCCCGCGAGTCGCTGACCGAAGAAATGCAGCGTTTGCAGCAGCAGGCCGAGCTTGAGCCGCAGAGCACGGTCGCCGGCATTCCGGTCGACAGCGAATACATCATCTTCGTGATCGATACTTCCGGCAGCATGCTTCGGCAGTGGGGCAACGTTGTGCGCAAGCTCGAGGAAACGCTCGATATCTACCCGAACGTGCGCGGCATGCAGGTCATGAACGACATGGGCCAGCTGATGTTCGACCAGTACGAGGGCCAATGGATGCCCGACACGCCGTCGCGCCGGCGCATCGTCGTGTCGAGGCTGGTTCGGTGGCAGCCGTTTTCCAACAGTTCGCCGGTCGAAGGCATCACGCGCGCCATTCGGACCTTTTACGACCCGGAAAAAACCATCAGCATTTACGTTTTCGGCGATGAGTTTACCGGCGTATCGATCCAGCGCGTCCTCGATGCGGTCGAACGGATCAACCCGCGCGGCGACGACGGCCGACGGCGCGTGCGCATCCATGCCATCGGATTTCCGACCCAGTTTGTCGCCGGACGCGGGATCGGTGTGAGCGGCATGCGCTTCTCTTTGCTGATGCGCGAGTTGACCTTGCGCCACGACGGCACCTTCGTCGGCTTGCGCTCGCGCGGCTAAAAACTTCGATTCCGATGAATTGCCATAACGATTGCTGTAACGATTGGCGCAACCATTATTCCTGCGATTGCACAATGGTCATAACAATCGCCACCGGTTACTTAACGAAATTCATCTCGCCGTGGACCGGCATGCTTTGAGATTGTCCGGACCGCGACTCGAATTGGCTCGCGGATGGGTACGGCAAGCCGCGGTTCAGGATTCGCTCGAACGAGTGACCACGGTAATTTCGTTTTCCAGCGTGCGATGCACCGGGCAGCGGTCGGCAATTTCGAGCATCCGTTGCCGTTGTGTCTCGTCGAGATCGCCCTCGATCGTGATGACGCGCTCGAGCCGGTCGATCTTGCCGTCGGTTTTCTGACAATCCTCGCAGTCGCTTGCATGAATGCGCGAATGTGAAACCTCGCAGCCGACGCGCTCGACCGGGATTTTCTTGTGCCGGGCGTACATGTTCAGCGTCATCACCGTGCAACTGCCCAGCGCGCTGGCCAGGAACTGGTACGGATCCGGTCCCAGATCATCGCCGCCATTCGCTTTCGGCTCATCGCCCAGCAACGCATGCCGTCCGGCCTGCACCCGGCATAGAAAACCGTCGGCCGTGCGGCCCGTGACTTTGACCTCGTCGGTTGCCTCGGGGGTCTGAAGCTCAAGAAACCGGCTGGCCCAGGCCGAAATCACCGTCCCGGCGTAGCGCGAGTCGCTTTCCCTGCTTAGCAGATGATCGGCGTCGTCGAGGCTGACAAAGCTCTTCGGGTGCAGTGCGGCGGCAAAAATCTGCTGGGCGTTGTCGATCGACACCAGCGTGTCGGTCGGCGAGTGCATGACCAGAAGCGCGCGCTTGAGCTTTTTCAAGCGATCCTCCAGCGCGTGCGCGCGAGCGTCTTCAACGAAATCGCGGCGAATTCGGAATGGTCGGCCAGCCAGCTGGACCTCGGCGCTGCCTTCGCTTTCGATGGTGTCGAGATCCTTCCCGAACTGTTTGAGGATATGGTCGGCACTGGCTGGTGCGGCCAGCGTGGCAATCGCGCGCACGCTTTCCAGACGTTCGGCCACGGCCAATACCGCAGCACCACCCAACGAATGGCCGATCAGCAGTTGCGGTGCGGCCAGGTTTTTTCCAAGCCAGCCCGCGGCGTCTTCGAGGTCGTCGAGGTTGCTGGAAAAGTTCGTGTTTTCAAAATCGCCGTCGCTTTCACCCAGGCCGGTGAAATCGAAGCGCAGCACGGCAAAACCCGCTTCGGCCAGCGCGCGGGTGATCAGGCGGGCAGGCTTGATGTTGCTGGTGCAGGTAAAACAGTGGGCGAAAACCGCGGTTGCCTGCCAGTGTCCGCCAGGCGGCAATTCCAGGCTGCCGGCTAACTGCAGGCCGGTCCGGTTTTCAAATCGGATTTTTGACATGGTCTGGTTTCCTGCGGATCCATCGAGCGGTTAGAATCGAGCTGCGCTTGTCGCCGCGCACTTGCGGTTAGAGTGTATCAAGATAATTCCCAACCCATGGCTTCAATGACCACCATGAATCGCTTTTCCCAATCGATGCTGGCCCTTGCCCTGATACTGATCGGTGGCTGCTCAATGATGCCGCGGCAACCGGATCTCGAACGCCTGTATTCGACCGCGCGAGAGAATGTCGAACAACCACCGGTTATCATCATTCCCGGCTTGATGGGTACCCAGCTGGAGTCCGACAGCGACGGCCAGATCTGGCCCGGCTCGGTGCTGGGCCTGGTGTTTTCAGATTATCGCCACGCCGCTTTGGAGATCGATCCGGAAACGCTGCAGCCCGACCCGGGCGACGTGCGGCCCGGAGCAATTGCCGGCAAGTTCGCCGGGCGCAGCTTTTATCAGCCGATCATCGATACGCTGGAGAATGTCGGCGGCTTCGAGCGCGTGCAGGCAGGAACCCCGGTTGACCCCGGCGGTCGCTACTATTACATCTACACCTACGACTGGCGCCTGGACAACGTCGAGTCAGTGCGCGGCCTGAGCCGGCTGGTCGAGCAGATTCGCGCCGATCACGGCCAGCCGGACATGAAGGTCGATATCATTGGCCATTCCATGGGCGGCATGATTGCGAGGTATTACCTGCGCTACGGCACCACAGACGTCACCGAAGACAACCGCTTTCCGGTCAATTATCACGGCGCCGACCGGGTCCGGCGGATCGTCATCCTGGGCACGCCCAACATGGGTTCGGTCGAATCGATGAATGCCTTCATCGCCGGCCGGCGCATCGGCCTGCGCCGCATCCCGCCGGAAGTCATGCTGACCTTTCCGAGCTTTTATCAGCTGTTTCCGCATCCGCTGACCCAGTGGCTGGTCGACATCCAGGGTCGGCCTTTCGGTCTCGATCCATTCGATATCAGTACCTGGAAGCGTTTCCGGTGGTCGCTGTTCAATCCAGAGCTGAGAGCCGGGATCGTTGAAAATCATGACGATGCGGCGCAGGGCCGGCAGCGGCTGGAGTTGCTGGAACGTTATTTCAAAAAACACATCGAGCGCGGGCGACGCTTCATGTGGTCGCTGACCGTTGAAATGCAACGCCGGCCCTGGGAACTGGTGGTGTTCGGCGGGGACTGCGAACTCACCCCGGCCCGCGTGGTGGTCGAGCCGGATGGCGGCCGCTATCATTTTCGATTGAGACCCGGTGAAATCGACTCCAGACGACAAGGCGTCGATTACAACCGACTCATGCTCGAGCCCGGTGATGGCCTGGTGACCAAGACCTCGCTATTGGCGCGACAAACGCTGGACCCATTCGTGCCGCGCCACAAGTGGAGCGACTTTCCGATCGATTATCCGTTGTTCCTGTGCGAGAATCACAGCCAGTTGACCAGCAACATCTTCTTCCAGGACAACCTTCTCCAATTTTTGCTCAGCCGCGACTGATGCCGCAGCTTTCCAGTCCGGCCTACAACTCGATGGTCAGCGCTGCATGCGCGGTCAAGTGCTTTTTTTCGATCGCAATCCTGTTGCTTTACCTGCTGCCGGCGGTCGGCTGGACGCAGCAAGCCTGGCTGATGACCTACGGTATCGGCGACCGGGTTGAGGAAAAGTTCGGCCATAACGCGATCTGGATTCGCGACCGCGAGCGGGGCGTGGATGAAATCTACAATTTCGGCTTTTTTGATTTCGACAAGCCGGGGTTTTATCAGCAGTTCCTGTTTGGCGAGATGATCTACTTTGCCCTCGGCCGCAGCCCCGAGGAAGAGCTGGCCTACTATCGCTGGCGCGATCGGGAGGTGCGCGCCCAACAGCTGAACCTGGATGTCGAGACCATTCGGCGTCTGGCCGGCTGGCTGGATGAGCGGGTGGCGCCGGAAAATCGCGATTTTCATTACGATTATTATTTCAACAATTGCTCCAACCGGGTGCGCGATGCGCTCGACTTCGCGCTCGACGGCGCGCTGCGCCGGTCGACCATCGACCAGCCGGCGCGCCTGAATTTCCGGCAGCATACGCGCCGCCTGGTACAGGATGATCCGTTGCTCTACCTGGGCATCCAGGCCGGTCTCGGCCGACCCGCGGACCGGCCGAGAAGCGTCTGGGAAGAAATGTTTCTGCCGGCCGTGGTGGCTCGTGAACTGGCATCGATGTCGATCATGGGTTCCGATGGACAACTCGGGCCGCTGGTTGTCGCCGATCGGCTGTTGTATGAATCAACAAGGCCCGAGCCGCCGGCGCGCCCGGATTTTGGCGTGGGGCGATTCCTGAGCCTGGCTGCGCTGAGTATTCTGGCGATCGTGGCGCCGGCGGTTTTGGCCTCTCGTTGCCGCTCGCTCGGCCTGCTGCCGTTTCGGCTGTGGCTGCTGCTTGCTTCTGCAGCCGGTCTGGTACTGGCTTTTTTATGGCTGGCCACCGACCACCAGGCGGCCTGGCGCAACGAAAACCTGCTGTTGTTCAATCCATTGATGATCCTGTTGTGGCGCGCGCGTGGCGGTGTTGTCGAACGGCTGGTCGGCAGCGTCGTGGCGCTGGGGCTGCTGGCCTCGATCGCACTGAAGTTTCTGCCGGGTGCGCAATGGAACTACGATCTGATGATCTGGCTGCTGCCGGCGCAGGCCGCCGTGCTGTGGGTCTGGAACAAAAAAGCCGGCCCCGGTCGCGACGATCATGGTCGCAGGCCGGGACCGGCTCGGACAATGCCTTGAGCTGTCGGACTTTCCCTCGCTTCTGATTGGTCAAAGTCCGACAGGCTACCAGCCCTGACCGTTCGGATCAGGGCTCCTGACTGCCGGTTTATTACGACCGGTTTACTTCGGCTTGACTTCGCCGTCGAAGGCGCCGGGTTCATCTTCACGCGTGTAGTCGTCGATATGCACTTTGTCGAGGCTGGCCATTTTCTTCAAGTACGGCGTGGCAATGATAAAGGCGATACCGACTGCGCCGCAGAAGATGACGATCTGGCGGAAGCGCGCCGGGAATTCCGACACGTCCTCGCCGCTGAACTCGCCGGCCAGCAGCCCGGCCAGCAAGTTGCCCAGCGCGGCGCCGAAGAACCACATGCCCATCATTTGGCTGTAGTAGGCCCGTGGCGCCAGCTTGGAGGTGGCCGACAGACCGATCGGGCTCAGGCACAGCTCACCGGTGGTGTGGAACAGGTAAGTCAGCAACAGCCAGGTCGGCAAAACCTGGCCGCCGTCCTGAATTAGTGAAGCGGCAATCCACATGAAGCCGAAACCCAGCCCGAGCTGCAGGAAGCCCAACGCAAACTTCATTGGAATCGACGGGTCGAGGTTGCGCCGGCCCAGGTTGATCCATAGTGCGGAAAAGAACGGAGCGAAGATCAGAATGTACATCGGGTTGAGCGACTGGAACACTTCCGGTGGGATCACGATGCCCAGCATTTCACGTGCCGTGTAGCGTTCGGCAAACAGGTTCAGCGAGGAACCGGCCTGCTCGAAACCGGACCAGAACAGCGCCGCGCCGATAAACAGCGCGATCAGCACCACCACGCGACGCCGCTCCAGTCCGGTCAGGGCTTTGTCGAGCAGAACCCGCCCGAAGAACAGCGCTGCAACGCCGACGATGACGTAAACGCTCATCTCGGCAAGGCTCCGAGCGTTGACCGAGATTACGCCTTCCAGGCCCAGGACCATCAAGACGAACAGCAGTGCGGTGGCCGCGTAAATGGCCAGCTTGGTGTTTCGGGTCGAGGCTTCGCGTCCCGGCGGCGTCGGGTTGGGATGCTTGCCAAAATCGCCAAGATGCTTTTGCGTGGCCCGGTAGACGATCAGGCCGGCGATCATGCCGACTGCAGCGGCCGCAAATCCCCAGTGCCAGCCGGCATTGATGCGCAGGAATCCGCACACCAGTGGCCCCAGGAACGCACCGACATTGATGCCCATGTAGTACAGCACATAGCCGGCGTCTTCGCGGGAACCGCCTTCCGGGTACAGTTCGCCGACACAGCTTGAAATATTGGGTTTGAGCAGGCCGGTGCCGATGACGATCAGGATCAGCCCGAAAAAGAATCCGTATTGTTCGGCAAGCAGGCCGAAACCGGGCAGCGACAGCACGATGTGGCCGGCAGCAATGATGATGCCGCCGTACCAGACGGCGTTTTGCTGGCCGAAGATCCGGTCGGCCAGCCAGCCACCGGGCAGGGCAGCCAGGTAGACGCCGGCCGTGTACAGGCCGTAGATCGCGGTTGCGGTCGGATCATCGAACCCAAGGCCGCCTTCGGATGCCGCGGCGACCATGAACAGCACGAGCAGGGCGCGCATGCCGTAGTAGCTGAAGCGCTCCCAGAGTTCGGTAAAAAACAGCGTACCGAGACCGGCCGGGTGGCCAAAAAAGGTCTTGCCCGGCGTGCCGGCTGCGGGTGTGGGTTGATTCATCAGTTTGTTCCCCGAAAATGACTGTCGTTATTGTAATGGGATCACGATTTTTGAAATCCCGAGTCTCTGTTCAGCGCCACAACATGCCCGAAACGGGGCATGAAAGTCAACCTTTGCCTGCATCCATGATCGTGACGACCAGCTTCCGGGTGTGTGCGCGCACGCGGTGTTCCCAGATGAAGATGCCTTGCCAGGTGCCCAGCAGCAGCCTGCTGTCGGCAACCGGCAGCGTCAGGCTGGTCTGGGTCAGCGCGCACTTGACGTGGGCCGACATGTCGTCGCTGCCCTCGGCGGTGTGGACGTATCGCGGGTCGTCGTCGGGGACCAGGCCGTTGATGAAGGTTGCCAGGTCCCGGAGCACGTCCGGGTCGGCGTTCTCGGTGACCAGCAGCGAGGCCGAGGTGTGCAAAATGAATAAATGGCACAGGCCCGAGCTGATGCCGGCGCGAGCCGCGATTTGGCGCACATCGGCGGTGATTTCCCGGAAACCGCGGCCGTCGGTATCGATTTCCAGCGTTTCCCGATGCATGTCAGTCGGCGGTGTCGCAGGTCGATACGGTTTCCAGGGCGCCGAGTACGCGCTCGATTACACCAGCCAGGTCCGGCACCCAGCGCAATACCACGACCAGGTCGTTGCATTCGTCGATGTAGACGTAGTTGCCGCCGAAGCCGGCCGCCCAGTAGGCCGACTCGGGCGCGGCCGGAATGGCTTTGCGGTCGGTGTTGAGCCACCACAGCAGGCCGTAGTCGGTCCGTGCCGGGGTCGGCTGGCGAATCCGGTCGAACCATGTGTCGGGCAACAGGCGCTCGCCGTCCCAGACGCCGCGATTTTCCATCAGGAGCCCGAAGCGGGCATGGTCGCGCGCCGAGATGAACATGCCGCCGCCAAAATGGCCGCCGCCGGACACCGACTGCATGCGCAGCCCATCGAGCACCACCCATGAATTTTCATAGCCGTGCCAGCGCCAGGTGGTCGAGGCACCGATCGGATCCATGATTTCGCGCTTGAGCACCACCGGCAGCGGCTCCCGCAGCACTTCGAGCAGGCTGTAGGCCAGCAGGTTGATGCGCACGTCGTTGTATTTGAAATGGCTGCCCGGCTCGTGCATTTCGCGCATCGGCCATTGCGAGCGGTCCTCTCCCTCGGGGCGGTCGGCCCAGTCAGGCGTGTCCCACAAGGTGCCGGCCCAGTCGGAGGTCTGGTTCAGCAAATGCCGCCAGGTGATCTTCGCGTTGTGCTCGCCATCGAACTTGCCGTCGCGCACGTAGTCGCCGGCCGGGTCGTCGATCGATTCGATCAGGCCGTCGCGCAACGCGATCCCGGCGGTCGTGGCCAGGTAACTCTTGACCGCACTGAAGGTCATGTCGACGCGTTCGGTATCGCCCCATTCGGCGACGATTTTTCCGCCGCGCACGACCATGCCGCTGTCGCCTTCGCGCGGGATGGTCGGACCCAAAATCCTGAAATTCGGCTCGCGTGGCGCGAACGAATCGGTGATGACCTGGTGCAGGTCTTTTGGTTCGGTGATCGCGACCTTGCGCGCAAATTCGACGGCCTCGTGGAGCTTTTCGGCCTCGAAGCCGGCCTTTTCCGGTGCAATCGAATCCCACTGGTGTCGATCGGGAAAGTAGCTGCCGGACCAGGCCGGGCCGGCATGGGCCGTGAAAAATGCGAGCAGCAGCAGGGGCGTTAATCGGAACATGGTGGTTCTCCTGGAAAACGGCGTCGTGTCGCGGTTCAAGCGGCCAGTCTATACAATCCGGGTAGATTGTTCACGCCGGGAAGATTGTTCATGCTGATTCGTCACTTCGCCCGCCTGCCTTCGGGGCAGATTATCCTCTGGCTATTCCTGATCTGGTACCTGGTGATGGCCGGGCTGTATTTCGAGCCGTTGCCGCGCTTGTGGCTGAATGCCTTGGGCATGTCACTTGTTATCGGCAGCGCGCTGGTGCTCAGCGTGCGCCACGACGGCTCGGCTGCGCGCGAGTTCTGGCGCCTTTTCAGGCTTTATACGATTCCTTTTTGCGTTTCGAGCTTCTCGTCGCTGGTGCGCGACGACGGATTTTATGTGATATTTGCGCCGGCATGGCGCGATAACCTGGTCGCGCTGGCAAGTTGCGCCGCGTTCGGCGGCTGGGTTCTGCTGGCCCGGTCGATCGAGCATGGCCGATACCGCGATGGAGAAAAACAATAATGTTCGCAATCAATGCCTTGACGCCCCGCCAGACCGCATTGTTCATCTGCCGCTGGGTCCTGGGCCTGCTGTTCGCAATGGCCGGATGGTGGAAAGTGTTCGAACTCGGTGCGCTCGAGCATGCGCGGCAGTTCTTTGTTCAGGGCTTTGCCGAAAGCTGGATACCGGAATGGCTGCTGTGGGCTCTGGGCAGCTTCATCCCGTACCTGGAACTGGTGGCCGGGCTGTTGATTTTGCTGGGTCTGAAATTGCGCTGGGCGCTGACCGCGGTCGGCCTTTTATTGATCGTTACCACTTATGGACACGCGCTGCAGCAGCCGCTGTTCAATATCGACGGTCATACCTTTACCCGGCTGGCGCTGATCGTTTTGCTGTTGATGGGCGACCAGGGGCACGATTGGACCCGCGCTGACTTCTGGCTGGAGCGGCGCGCAAGTCCGGCTGCGGTATAAGCCGCTGCTTTAAGCGCACGAAAATTGTGCAGGGCAGGGGTTTATAAACGCCCGGTTTCGTCCGGGTACGAGGCATCCGCGTATGGATAATCATCGCCTTCCAGCGACTCGTGATAATCCTCGACCCGCTCGGCCGCGATATCGGTTCGATTGAAACGCGCGACGTGATAGACCGCATCGCCTTCGTTGACCAGCGGCAGGTGGTCGC
>JAVVET010000060.1:0-18138 GCA_032251235.1 Wenzhouxiangellaceae bacterium | reverse complement strand
CATCGCACCAGCCATGCACGATCTGGACATTGCTGGTTTTCGGCGGCTAGGCTTTGCGCACGGCCGTGCTCGAAAAGCGATGCTCCAGAAACAGCGCCGGCGCCATCAGGAACAAACCGTCGACCGCGCAGCGCTCGGCGGCCATGATCGAAACGTAACCGCCAAACGATGAACCCACAAGCCTGACCGGTTCGTCGATGTCACCCAGCCTGGCCACCAGCCGATCGATACAGCGCTGGCCGTCAAGCTGCCGATCGCCGACCGGCTCGCCCGGCGAATCGCTATCCGAATCAAACCCCGAATCGACGTCCGAGTCGCCAGGCAAGGTCCCCAGCAAGTCGCGACAGTCGATCGTCTCGGACTTCCAGCCCAACGCTTCGGCGATCGGCCCCAAGGCCCGGATCTTTGAAGACTGCGGACCCGATTTTGGTGTACCCCGTCGTTAATCCTGTGACGTTCAGAGTGCGCCTGAGCCGACAGTGCAAGGCGCGACCCGCAGGGAATGGCGTGCCCCTTACAAGGGCGCAACGCCGCAATGTCGGCTCAGGCGCGCTGCCACAGGGCGAGCCCGAACGAAAGAACAAGCGCACTCATCCGCGCTCGTTTGTCGCTTGGAAAGGACGTTGCCATTCCCTGCATGCCCTAGTCTTGCGGCCAAGCGCTTTCCGACTCGCTGAACGTTACAGGATTAGCGACGGGGGACACTAGTCCATGGCTGAACACGATCCTGCCTTTGTGGCCACTCGATTAGCAACTCCCGGTCTGAACGTGAAATGGCGCTGGCCGATGATTCCACCGGCGCGGTCGAAGCTGCGTTCGGCCATCCGCATCGTGGCACCGACGATCAGGGCGCTGGATGAACGCGTGCCGTAATCGGGGCTGACGATGAACGGTGCCGAAAGCAGTTTTTCGATTTGCGGTCCAATGCCGGTGTCCGGCAAGTCATCGGTGTCGGCCGGTTCGCGGTCATCGAGCAAATCGAGCAGACCGTCGATATCTTCCGAAAAACGATTGCCGCCTGCTTCCAGCCACTGCTCGAGCAGGCGCACGGCCCGAATCGATTTTGGCCATGGCGTATCGATCAGGTGATTGGAAAGCGCGTGGATGCCGGCCGATACGGGCGCAGGCTCGGCGTGGGTACCGACGATCCAAAGCCGGCCTTGATCTCCAAGCAGCAGATTGAACGGTGCGTAATCCTCACGCTGCCGGTAAAGGCGCCTGGCGAACACGTCCGCTGGATCATCGCATTCAAGCCAGGCGACCGGCAGATCTCCGCGCGACCGGCTGCCCGGGCCGGCGTCGACATCGCGAAAATTGGTGACTGCGGCATAGCGTCCATTTCTGGCGACCGCCATCCAGGTGCCGCCGGCCTTTAGATCGCGACCGGCCAGCGGCCCGCCCGGCCATTGCCACCAGCCCAGCGGGCGCGTCGGGCGCGCATGGAATTCATCCCGGTTGGCCGCCAGCACCAGCGGCTGGCTGGATTGCGGCTGCCAGCGAAAGGCGATCAGGCACATTGCGGGACGACTCCAACGGTTCACAGAGCCGATAGCTTAACCCAGCTGATCCACCGCCCCTCTACTGCGGCGAACGGCTGTTGGACAAGGCCGGCTTAAACCCGAATGCCCCTCTGGCAGCTTTGGCAATCAGCATCGGCACGGGTGATCGAGAACCGATATCGACACGGATCGGCCAGCCATGCAGGCCGCCAACGCGCCTGTCCACAGCTTTGTGAAACCCCCGGCTTCTGGTGTAATCTGTGCTTTGAAACTCTTCGAAAACAGCAAGGAGCCTGCGCCATGTTGCGCGATCAAGACTGGATGGGGGCGCTGATTCTTGCGCTGGGGCTGGTATTGGCCAGCCTGTTCATCAGCAACGCGATCGGCGATTTTGCCGTGCGCGACCGCTTCGTCGAGGTCAAGGGCCTGGCAGAACGCGAAGTGACGGCCGACCTGGCCATCTGGCCGATCACTTTCAGCCTGGCCGCCGAGTCTCTCGAACAGCTGCGCCGCCGGCTGGACCAGGCCGATGAGGCGGTGGTCGCTTTTCTCAAGCTCAACGGCTTTTCCGATCAAGAACTCAGCCGCAACCCGCCGCGCGTCACCGACCGCTGGCTCCACAGCCCCGACAATCAACGCCCGGCCGAGCGCTACAGCGCTGAAACCACGCTGACGCTGCGCAGCACGCAGGTCGAGGCCACCCGCCAGGCGATGGGGCAAGCGGTCGAATTGATCAGCCAGGGCGTGCCGCTGACGCCCAACTGGGGCAGCGGCGTGGATTTTCTGTTTACCGGGCTCGAAGACATCAAGCCGGACATGATCGCCGCGGCCACCGCCGATGCGCGGCGCGCGGCCGATCAGTTCGCCGAAGACTCGGGCAGCAGCGTCGGCGCCATACGCTCGGCGCGCCAAGGATATTTCACGATCACCGAACGCGATCCCAGTTCCACGCACATCAAGCGGGTGCGGGTAGTGACGACCATCGAGTATTTTCTGACCCAATAACCTTTCCCTGCGCAGTCAACATCACGCCGGGCCAACACGACCACGGGGCGTCTCATGAAAGGCAAGCAAAGCAGACCCGCGCATCTTTTCTGGCTTTTCGCAAGCATCGGCCTGCTGCTGCCGGCCGCCCTGGCAATCTCTCAATCGGACGCGCCGGGCGACGTCGAAACCGCAGGCGGGGCCGGCCGCGCTTACGTGTTGACGGTCGACGACGCCATCGGTCCGGCCACGCGCGACTACATCGTACGCGGCATCGAGCGGGCCGAAAACGACCAGGCCGAGCTGGTCGTGCTGCGCATCAACACGCCGGGCGGACTGGATGCGTCGATGCGCGACATCATCCGCAAGATTCTCGGCTCGACCGTGCCGGTGGCCACCTGGGTGGCACCGCCGGGTTCGCGCGCGGCCAGCGCGGGCACCTATATCCTGTACGCCAGCCACATTGCGGCCATGGCGCCGTCGACCAACCTCGGCGCCGCCACGCCGGTGCAAATCGGCGGCGGCGGTGGCGACCAGGACAATGCTTCCGATTCGGCAACCGAGCGCCTGCGCGAGACGCTCCAGGAGGACGGTGAAGACGGTGGCCAGGACGAATCCGAAACTGGAGACGGCGATGCGGCCGCCGGCGACGACAACGAAGCGACGCAGCCGAAGCCCGGCGGCAGCGCTTCGAGCCGCAAGGCGATCAACGATGCGGTTGCCTACATCAAGGGCCTGGCCGAGCGCCATGGACGCAACGCCGAATGGGCCGAGCGCGCCGTGCGCGAAGCGGTCAGCCTGACGGCAAGCGAGGCGCTGGAACAAAACGTGGTCGACGTCATTGCCGAGCATTTGCCGGAATTGCTTCGCGCCATCGACGGCCGCGAAGTCCGCATGGATAGCGGCACGCTGGTCCTGGAAACCGCCGATCTCGAGACCCTTGAAATCGAGACCGACTGGCGCACCGAACTGCTGTCGATCATCACCAACCCGACGCTCGCCTACATTCTGCTGATGATCGGCATCTACGGCCTGATCCTGGAAGGCTACAACCCCGGCGCACTGGTGCCCGGCGTCATCGGCGGCATCTGCCTGCTGCTGGCCTTGTATGCGTTCCAGATCCTGCCGGTCAACTATGCCGGGCTTGCGTTGATGGCGCTGGGCCTGGCGCTGATCGCGATCGAAGTTTTCGTACCCTCGTTTGGAATACTCGGGGTTGGCGGAATCGTGGCGGTGATGTTCGGCTCGGTGATCCTGTTCGATGCCGACGGCGCCGGTCTCGAGGTCAACAGCGGGCTGATCGCCGGCATGGGATTCGGTTCGGCGCTGATCTTCGGCGCCATCATCTGGCTGGCCGCACGCTCATTGCGCAGACCACGAGCCAGCGGCCAGGAAGCGCTGATCGGCAGCGAGGCCGAGGCCATCGGCGATTTCAAAAACGGCCGCGGGCGGGTGCATCTGCAGGGTGAAGACTGGGCCGCCCATTCGAGCCAGGCTGTCAGCAAGGGCGACAAGGTCCGCGTGACCGCTCTGGAGGACGAAGGTCTGGTGCTGGATGTCGAGCCACTGTCGGAGTCAGGATCAAGGTCGAAACCGGACGACTGAAAAACCCATTCACGAAACGACTCACGAGGAGTATGCGCATGAACGTTGACTTCATCTATTTCATTACCACCATCGTGGTGTTGCTGGTCCTGCTGCTGGCCAACATGATCAAGATCCTGCGCGAATACGAGCGCGGCGTCATTTTCACGCTGGGCCGCTTCGACAAGGTCAAGGGTCCCGGCCTGATCATCGTGATCCCGTTCATCCAGCAGATCGTGCGCGTGGACTTGCGCGTGATCGTCATGGATGTCCCGACCCAGGACGTGATCTCCTACGACAATGTTTCGGTCAAGGTCAACGCGGTGGTCTATTACCGCGTCGTCGATCCGCAGAAGGCCACCATCAACGTCGAACGCTTCATGGACGCCACCAACCAGCTGGCCCAGACCACGCTGCGATCGGTACTGGGCAAGCACGAGCTCGACGAGATGCTGTCCGAGCGCGACAAGCTCAACGAGGACATCCAGACCATTCTCGACCGCCAGACCGACGCCTGGGGCGTCAAGGTCAACAACGTCGAGATCAAGCATGTGGACCTGGACGAGTCGATGATCCGCTCGATCGCCAAGCAGGCCGAAGCCGAACGCCAGCGCCGCGCCAAGGTCATTCACGCCGAGGGCGAGCAGCAGGCCGCGCAGAAGCTGGTCGAGGCCGCCGAGAAACTGGCCGAAAGCCCCAACGCGATTCAGCTGCGCTACCTGCAGACGCTGTCCGATATCGCCGGCGAAAACAACTCGACGATCGTGTTTCCGGTGCCGATAGACACCATCAACAAGTTCATGAGCGGCAAGGATTGACGAGTTGCCGGGTATTTCGACAATGGCGATGCCGACTCGCCTTTTACACCGAGCCTGCAAGGCTCGGCGCCGGTCCGACATTCAATCGAGCAGGTATTGCTCCAGGAACAGGATGGTGGCCTCGCTGAACCGGTCTCGGTTTTCCTTTTTGCGATAGCCGTGGCCTTCGTTGAGCGCATTCATGTACCAGACCGGGTTGCCCTGTTCCCGCAGTGCCGCGACCATCTGCGCCGCTTCGCTGACCGGAACGCGGGGGTCGTTGTTGCCCTGGACGACGAACATCGGCACGTCGATATTCTCGACGTGGTTCAGCGGGCTGATCGCCTGCAGGTGCGCACGCATTTCCGGGTCGCGCTCGTCACCGTACTCGGGCCGACGCAGGTCGCGGCGATAGTCCTGGGTGTTTTCCAGGAAGGTCACGAAATTGCTGATGCCGACGATATCGACTGCTGCCTTCAGGCGCTCGCTGTAATGCACGGCGCTGGCCAACACCATGTAGCCGCCGTAGCTGCCGCCGTAAACGGCGACGCGGCTTTGATCCAGGTCGGGCTGGGTCGCAATCCAGTCGAGCAAGGCGCCGATATCGCGAACCGAGTCTTCGCGCAGCATGCCGTTATCCAGCCGCAGGTAGCTCTTGCCATAGCCGGATGAGCCGCGCACGTTGGGCACGATCACGGCCGCATCCAGCCGGTCCAGCCAAAGCTGGTAGCTGCTGCTGAAGGTCGGCCGGGCCTGGCCTTCGGGGCCACCGTGGATCGAGATGATGACCGGGTGCGGACCGGCCCCTTCGGGCCGATAGACGAATGCCGGAATCTTGCGCGGCCGACCGTCGACTTCATCAAAGGTCGGGTACTCGATGAGCTCGGGCATGACGAAGTCTTCGGGATCCAGCCCGCCGACCTCGCTGAAGGTCCAGCGCTCGAGGCGGCCGGATTCGACGTCCATGACGTGCACATCGCTCGGCGACCGGGCATTGTTGACGACCAGCCCCAGCTGCCGGTCGTCCGGGCTGAAGCCAAGCCCGCCGATAACACCGGTCGGGATCGAATCGACCGGCACGTAGCTGTTCTCCGACGGATCGAGCGTGTACAGGCGACTGATGCCGCCCTCGTTGGTAACGAAAACCGCCGCATCGCGCGCATGGTTCATGACCAAGCTGCTGACCGACCAGTCGATGTCGTCGCTGATCACCCGAGGCTCGGCATCGGGGCTGTCCAGCGGCAGCACGGCCAGGCGGGCGAATTCGCTGCCGGCATCGGTGCTGATGTAGGCCGAGCGGCCATCGGCCGAAAGCGCATAGGCCAGATTGCGCGACGGATCGGCCACGCTGCCGGCCACCCGGCTGCGCTCGCCGGTGGCCATATCAAGTACATGGACGCGCGAATCGTTGGCGCTGACGTATTGCTGGATCAGCAGCCTGGCATTGTCGGACGAAAAATCGACCGGCCCCCACCAGCTGCCGTCAGGTGCTTCCAGCAGCATGCGCGGCTTTCCGCCGGCATCGAAATCAAACACCCAGACATCGTTGGAGCGCCCGTTCCTGCGGGTCGACTGGAAGGCCAGGAAACGCCCGTCGTCAGACCACAGCAAGCCGCCATTGCGCGACTCGCCATCGCTGATCATCCGGTATTCGCCGTTTTCGGGGTCAAACAAAAAGACCTGCGAAAATTCGCTGCCGCCCTCGTCCATCGTAAACGCCAGCGTGTCGCTGCCCGGCTGGCGCGTGACCTGGCCGACCGGCTCGTCGAACCAGCTCAGCTGCCGGCGCATGCCACCGGGCTGGTCGACGCGGTGAATCTGGTTGACGTCGGCAAAGCGCGTGCCGATGTAAAGCGCCTGGCCGTCGGCGGCCCAATCGAGCAGGCTCGCCGAGCGCACGTTCTGATAGCGCCGCAACGCCTCGCCGATATCCGGCGGAATCTCGGGCACGTCTTCGAGCACCAGCATGCCGGCGTTGACGACCCGGCGCTCGACCGGCTCGGCGACAGCCGCGGTAAACATCGTCAGGGCAGCCATCAAGGCAAGAATTCGAGTGATTGAATGCATTTTGGAATCTCCGTTGTTGGACCGAGGCTCTTCGACAATCATTCAGACGCCAGAACCGGTCGAACGGACGTCGTCGTCAAGGTGCAATAACGATACCACCAAGCGAACGACGCGAAAAAAGCGCGTCGAACGCCTCGCCGGCCTGGTCCAGCGAATAGACCTGGGCTGGCGCCGGGTCGATTTTCCCGGTCAGCGCCCACTCGACCAGCGTCTTGATCACCGGCGCCACCACGGATGGGTCGGCCATGACCGTGCCGCCCCAGTTGACGCCGTGAATCGAACAGCGTTTCAACAAAGTCAGATTCAATGGAATGCTGGCGATGCCGGCAACGAAGCCGACCACCAGGTAGCGTCCACCGGGGGCCAGCAATCGCAGCGCCGGCTCGGCCATCGTGCCGCCGACCGGGTCATAGACCATGTCGACACCGCAGCCCTGGGTGGCGGTCTTGACCTGCTCGCGCCAGTCCGGGGCGGTGTAGTCCACGACCGAATCGGCGCCGTGGTCCAGGCAATGCTGGCGCTTGACGCCGCTCGAAGCCGCCGCGATCACGCGCGCGCCCAGGGCCCTGGCGCACTCGATTGCCGTGGTGCCGGTGCTGCCGGCGCCACCGAGCACCAGCACGGTTTCATCGGCCTGTAATTGGCCGATCTCGCGCAATCCATACAGGCTGGTGGCCCAGGAGATGAAGAAATTGGCGGCCGCCTTCAGGTCCAGACCCGGCGGCAGCGGCGCGCACGAGGCCGCCGGCAACAGCACCTGCTCGGCCATGCCGCCGTGCAGTGCGAACGCCGCCACCGCCATGCCCGGCTTGAGATGCTGTACGCCCTCGCCGACCGACTCGACGATGCCGGCAATCGAACTGCCCGGCACGAAAGGCGGCTCGGGTCGAATCTGGTAGTCGCCGCGGATCAACAGGCCGTCGAAATAGCCGACGCCAACGCCGGCGACATCGAGCCGCAGCTGTTGCGGGCCCGGCGCGGGTGGCGCATCGATTTCGTGGACTTCGATATCGGCAGGGTTGCCGAACGCGCGTACTTCAATGGCTTTCATCGCTGTCATCCCGGTTTTCGTCCAAACCATTATCCCTTTTCACCTGCCACGGCGTGGACGGCGCAGGCAGGTCTTTGGCCAAGGCCTCAAAAGATCAGAAAACCGGCGCCGCCCGGCTTTTCTTCAGCCGATCAGCGTCAAGTCCGACGGGCTGCTACTGGGCCACGCGGATAGTTCGGTGACACTCAAGCCACCGCACAAGCGTCGTGGGCCACTAGACAACGGCGAGCACGATTCCCAGGACCACCACGGAAACGAACAGCCACAACAGCAAGGCCATGAGCAGTGGCCGCAAGCCGATTGCGCGCAGTACAGGCCAACCCAGGCCGCTGCCGACCAGGTAAAGCGTTGGCACCAGCAATTGCCGGGCGATCGCGGCCAGGCCGTCGAATTGATTCTGCCAACCGGGCAACAGCGAGCGCAAAACGGCCGCCACAACGAACAGCGCGATAAACCACGGCCAGGCCGCAGCGGCACGCGCGTGGCCGCGCCGGAAGTGCGGAGTCCATGCCAGCACCACTACCAGCGGCACGATCCAAAGCGCCCGGGCCAGCTTCAGAATGGTCGCCTGCTGCAGCGCTTCATCGCCATAGGTGGCCGCCGCGCCGACCACCGAAGAGGTGTCGTGAATCGCTATAGCGGCCCAGATTGCGAATTGCGACTGAGACAGGCCCAGGGCTTTTCCAATCGTTGGAAAGATGATCAATGCCACGGCATTGAGCGCAAACACGCAGGCCAGCGAAACCGACACTGCCTCGACCCTGGCTTTAATTGCCGGCGCGGCCGCCGCGATCGCGCTGCCACCGCAGATCGCCGTCCCGGCGCTGATCAAGGTCAGCGTGTCGGCCTCGATGCGCAGCAGCTTGCCCAGGCCGACGCCCAGCGCCAGGATCGTCATCACGCCCAGGCCGGTGACCCAGAGTCCGGTCAAGCCGGTCGAGACGACCATTGCAATCGGAAGACCAAAGCCGAGCCCGACTACGCAGGTCTTGAGCATCAGCCCGGCAAGCCCGGGCGTAATGTCCTTGAACGGGTTGCCGAACAACAGCGCAAACGCAAGCCCGGCGGCCAGGCCGACCGGCGCGGTCATGACCGGCAGCAGCATCAGCAGTGCAAGCGCGACAAAGCCCAGCTTGCGAGCCGGGTCGCGAATCAGGTTCAAGTCATTCATGGCCGCGACAGTATCGCCGCTGTCGTCGCTTGCTGCACGTTGGCATTTTTTTGCATTGTTTGCAGCAAGGGCACGTTCAGACGTCGTTAATGGTCGCTTTGAGATACTTTAGATCTGTAAAAACGGTGCGGGTCGATCTTGAACGCGGACAGGATCTTTTCAGCAAAAGTCCATGAAATTGAACGCCCGGTTCCGGTATCGATCATTCGCCGATGGATTTCGCATCAGCCCGTACAATCGAGAGTTGAATATTTTCATTTGGAGAACATCAATGCGCGCCTTGCTGCTGACCGTTTTGCTCGCCGTGGCCGCCCCCTCCTTCGGCCAGGTGGTCAGCTGCTTTTCATCCGAACGCTTCGACCAGGAACTGGTCAACGTCGGCGATTCCGAACGCAAGGTTCTGGAACTGGAGCCGGACCGCGAAGTTCGGCTCGAAAACCACTACGGCGCGGCCGCCGGCTATCGCTACGACTTCTACAAGCGCGGTCGAACCATCCAGATTTACGTGCGTTCCGGGGTCATTTACCGAATTTGCCGGGTGCCGGATTGACCCGTTGCTTTGTCCGGGTTCAAGGCCGTGAATTTACGGCTGCGCCGAGTCGCGGCAACTCAAGCCTGGCGTTCGGGCGAAAGTTTAGCCGGTCACGTATAACTTCCTGCTGACGTAACTGCCTCAGTCCGCCCGCGGCACAAGAATGGTGTAGCCCCGGTGCCAGAGCAAGTCGCGCACCCGGAACCGGACATCAAGACACCCCGAGTGCGTGTTTTAGGCTTGCATCGGGCTACCCGGTTTGATCCCGTTGAATGAACTGCGACGATGCGGCCTTGCCCCATCGACGTCGATGCCGGCTGGCCGGGCGACCCGGGGAGAACCGGAGACCAGTCAAGGCCACCAGAAATATTGTTTGACTAAGATGTATAATAAATACATTAAATGATCGGTGCTCAAACCATGCATTCCTTTTCAAACGCCGAAGGTGCAAAGCCCGGCCGGCATGCCATCTTGCTGTACCGATTGCTGGCGCTGGGTTCAATCGGCGCCGCGGCGCTGGGAGCACTGCTGCCGTTGCTGCCCACCACACCTTTCCTGTTGCTGGCGCTTTGGGCATCGGCGCGCGGTGCGCCCGAATGGCATCAGCGGATTCGTTCGCACCCACGCTTCGGCCCATCGATCCGCGCCTGGCAAACCCAAGGCGCCGTGTCAGGTCGCGCCAAGGGCCTGGCGCTGGCCTGCATGGCAACAAGCTGGGCGCTGGCCTGGCTCACAGGCGCAGCGCCTGCGATCCTGATCGCGCTGGCCGCGCTGTTCACCGTAGTCGGCACATTTCTCGTGACCCGCCCGGCGCCATCGGAAATCCAGCGATGAGCATCTTCAATATCGTGTTTGCCGCCGGCTTCCGGGTTTTCTTCACCTCGTGTGCGCTTTACGCGATCGCGGTAATGATTGCCTGGATCGGCGTGTTCACCATGGGCTGGGATGTCGCCGGATCGCAGCCCAACAACTGGCACGCCCACGAAATGATTCACGGCGTCGTCGCTGCGGCCATCGCCGGTTTTCTGCTCACCGCGGTGCCCAAATGGACCGCGACCGCGCCGGTGAATGGGCCGGCACTGGCTGGCCTGTGGCTGCTGTGGCTGGCTGGTCGGGTCGGTTTCTGGCTGACCGATACCGGCACCGGAAATCTTTCCGGACAGATCGCCCAAGCGGTCGACCTGGCATTTCTTCCCGGCCTGGCCTTCGCTGTCGGCTGGCCCATCGTGAAAAGCGGCAATCACCGCAACCTGATGATCGTCGTCGTACTCGGCGTACTTTTCGCCAGCAACCTGATGCAGGGCTTTGATTCGCTTGCCTCACGCGCCAACATCCTGGCACTGGATGTTGTGCTGCTTCTGATGGCCATCATCAGTGGCCGAATTGCACCAACCTTCACGCGCAACTGGCTGAGCCGCAAGGGCCTCGACCCCGGCGCGGTCCAGGTCCACGCCTGGCTCGACAAACTGGCCGTGGCGCTGATCGTGCTGCTGGCGCTCGCGTCCCTGTTCGGCGCGCCGCGTGCGCTGGCCGGCAGCATCGCGCTGGCCGCCGCGCTGGCCAACCTCGCGCGCCTGGTTGAATGGCAGGGTTGGCGCGCCTGGCGCGATCCGCTGGTCTGGGTGCTGCACCTGGGCTACGCGTGGATCGTCATCGCGCTGCTGCTTCGGGGCATCGCCGGCCACAGCTTTGCACTGCCATGGAACGCCTGGGTGCACGCGCTCAGCGTCGGCGCCATGGCCACGCTGATTCTCGGCGTGATGGCACGCGCCACACTTGGCCATACCGGCCACGAACTGCGCCTGCCGACCGGCGGCTGGAGCATGTTCGTGCTGGTCACGATTGCTGCCGTGGCCCGCACCGGCAGTGCAATCGGCTGGTTCGGGCACGGACTGGCCCTGACGCTGGCCGGCCTGGCCTGGATTGCTGCATTTGCAATATTCGGCTTGCTGTTCTTTCCCCGGCTATTGCGCCCGCGCATCGACGGTCTGCCCGGCTAAACCTTCAGGATTTCGAATATGCGCCTGACTCAATACACTGATTTTTCGGTTCGCGTGCTGATTTTTCTCGGGCTGCATCCCGATCGCCGCTGCACCATCCAGGAAATTGCCGAAGGCTACGGCATCTCGCGCAACCACTTGATGAAAGTGGTGCAGCAACTGGTCAGCGCCGGGTTCGTGGAATCGGCTCGCGGCAGCGGCGGCGGGCTCAGGCTCGCCCACGCGCCGCAACAGATCAACCTGGGCGAGGTCATCCGCGAAATGGAGCCCGATTTCGGCATGGTCGAATGCATGCGCCCGAACAACCAGTGCGTGATCACCCAGGTATGCACACTGCCCGGCATGCTCGCAGAGGCCACCCGCGCCTATCTTGGCGTGATTGACCAATACACGCTGCTCGACCTGCTGCCGCCGGCGCAAATCGACCGGTTCAAGCTGTTTCTGGGTTCAGACTGAGAGGCGGATTCCCGTTCCCTTCCTGGCTAGTGTGTCTCAGCCACTCTCCTAGTTTGCACCTTCGACACCGGATCCGGCCGGCATCGATCGCTTCAGTTCGACGCGTGGCGAGGCCTTCAGCGATCGACGCCGGCCCGATCCTGCCTCTGGAACTCACCCGAATCCCTGAACGGGCACGAATGATCGGGATCACTGAGAGACGACGCCAGTCAGGTTCCCTTTTCCCTTAACGGCTCGGGTCGAGCCCGGGAGCGCCTGCTTGAAAGGCAAGCAAACGACATTCAGCTCGTGTCTTCCAGTCGTTGCTCCAGCACTTCCTTCAAGACCCGCGCCTGGTTGTAGCGACGATCCCGCGCGCCGAACAACAGCGTCAGAGTCTCGTCCTGGGCCATTTCCGTCAACTGCTGCAATGGCTCGGACGACTCGCGCAGTTCCTTCCGGTAGCGCCGGACAAATTCGTCCCAGCGTTCGGGATCATGGTCGAACCACTTGCGCAACTCGCTCGACGGTGCAACGGTTTTGCACCAGTCATCGAGCCTGGCATCTTCTTTGGAGATGCCGCGTGGCCAGATCCCATCCACCAGCACACGCAGGCCATCGTCGCTTGAAGGCTCGTCGTAAATTCGCTTGATTTGAATCGACTCGGACATTTCACGTCACCCGACAGGAATTGGAGTCTGATTTTTTGTAACACAAAAACATCCCGGCCAGCAAGGTTTCTGCCTCGAGACTTTATCTGGAATCCTGTCCCAAGGGATGCATGATCGCTTTCCCCACGCGCCGGGCACACGAGCTTGCCAAATCATGTATTGTATATGCATGTTCAGTCAGCACGGCAATTCGTGCCGAACCGGTTTCCGACCCGAAATGGGCATCAGGACTTTTTAACTGGAGAACGCGTCAATGGTGGCAAAACATATCAACCCGCCTTATTCACCACCCTTCCGTCGCGAGGGGTCGTCAGGCCCAGTGGCTGTGGCGTTTCGTGACCGAGCGCACCGCAGGCGTACTCGCCTGTCCGGTGAGGATGCGCGACCGAGCGAAACGCCGCAGACGCGGGCCTGAAGGTGCCGCAGTAGCAAGGGTGGTGAATAAGGCGGGATCAACGGGCCCAGGAACCGGCCTGCACGCAGCACCGCTACGAGGTGAACTGGAAAGACCTGCCGATATCCTGCCCGGCAGCGTGGATGGCCATCTGGAATGCCCATCCCCAGGTGTATCTTCCGATTCACCGAAGCGGCAAAGAAGCCTGCCAATGGTGCGGCACCGTGTACGTGCTGCGCGATCCGGATCCCGATGCGCCGGACCCGGAATTCCGCAATATCGAAATCGAAACGCGTTACCGCCGGGCCAGGGCAAGGCAGGCCCGGCGCTGTTGAATTCGATCGGCATCGCCGGCGGGAGTTAAGGTGCCCAAGGCCGCCCAAACCGATCAAGGGGTAGCCGGCTTCCACCGGCGTGGCCCGCTGGTCGAGCGCCTGTTGTTTCCAGCGGCTGCCGGCTACGGCGCGATCGCGGTTCCGCTTTCGGTGCATTCCATGCACGGTGGCAAATGGGCCGTCGCCGGGCTGTCGTCACCGCTTGGCCACGCCCACGAACTGTTTTTCGGCTATGCGCTCGCGGTCGTCGCCGGCTTCCTGATCAACCGGCTGTCCCGGCCCATGCTTGCGCTGCTGGGCCTGTTGTGGTTGATGGCAAGAATTTCCTGGCTCGCGGCACCCGGCAGCCTGTTGTCTTTCGCCGCCAACGCCGGCTTTGCGGTCGCGGTGGCTGCAATTGCGGCGCCCAGGTTCATGCACGGCGCAAAAAAATGGCGCAAAAAGGTGATCGGCCCGCTGGTCATCGCGATCTGCCTGGTCGCGCTCGCGTTCCAGGTCGCCGGTTTTCCCGGCCGGGCCTGGCTTCAGTACCTGCTGCTGCAGCAAGCCACATTGCTGTTTGCGCTGATGATGGTTTTTTTCGGCGGGCGCCTGATCGCGCCGGCCGCAGCCGGTGCCATCCAGGCGACCGGCGGGCTTCTCAAGGCGCGCATCCAGCCCCGAATCGAAGGCGCCCTGCTGCTGTTGCTGATGGCAGCCGTGGTGCTGGCCGTGATTCCGCACGCAAAGGTCGCCAGCGGTGTGCTGTTGATGGCGGCCGGGCTACTGACGCTGGTGCGTCTGCTGCGCTGGCGCCTATGGGCCTGCCGGACACGCGTCGACCTGATCTGCCTGGGCGTCGGCTACGCCTGGCTGGCGGCCGGGCTGATCATGATCGGCGCGAGCTGGTCGCTGGGCTTCGGCCCCAGCAGCCGGATCGCCACCCACGCCATCACGATCGGCGCGCTGGGCACCTTGACGGCCACCATCATGATTCGCGTCCGGCTTATCCACGCGCGGCGCTACCCCGAGATCGTTTGGCCGTTTCCGGTGCTGGCGGCGCTGATGCTGCTGGCGGCATCGTTCCGCTTCGCCGGAGCCGTGAATCCGGCCATGCTGACCTGGGCCGCCACGTGCTGGAGCCTTGCCATGGTGCTGCTGCTGGGCGCACTGCTGGGCTTTGCGCCAGCCGGCCGAAAACCTGCTCAGACGTGGACCGATTGTCGGCAGCGACACCCGGGAAGGCTTCCGGGAGCGCTGCACGGAAATGCCGGCGAGGTACACTAACAGCCAGCAGGCATTTGCCGACTCTGGCTACAACAGCACGCGTCAGCGCAGACAGCTTCTAGATTTGAAAAGGAGCGAATGATGAACGAACCATCAGGACCGTTCCCCGAAGATTTCGGCCGCATCGTGACGATCGTTCCGTATGCAGCCGACCTTTACGCGAGTTGCAGGCGGTTGCAGGGGCCCATCTGCAGCCGCTTGCAACCGTACCTGTTCAGCAATGACAGGGACCAGCAATGAACAACGAAAGACGACACTACCGGATGGTCGATGTGGGTGGCAAGGAAATCACCCGCCGACGCGCGATTGCCACCGGACACATCCAGATGAACGACCCGACCTTTGCCATGGTGCGCGACGCCAGCCTGCCCAAGGGCGATCCGCTGCGCCTGGCCGAGGTCGCGGCGATTCTGGCGGCCAAGAAAACCGCCGACATCATCCCCTTGTGCCACCCGCTGGGCCTGGATCACGTGGCCGTCGCCTTCCGTCTCGATGAATCGCTGCCCGGCGTTCGGGTCTGGTGCCAGGCCACTACGTCGGCGCGCACCGGCGTGGAAATGGAGGCACTTTCCGGCGTCAATGCCGCGCTGTTGACGATCTGGGACCTGGCCAAGCAGGTCCAGGCTGATTTGGCCATCGGCGGCGTCCGGCTGCTGTTAAAGGAAGGCGGCAAGTCCGGGCACTGGCAACATCCAAATGGCCTGGGCGCGCTGCCGGAGCTGTTTCAAGAATAACCCCGCCCCTGCAACCGGAATGAACCAGGAATGAACGATGAATACAAACACTGAGCTGAACCCCGTCTCCGTCCGGCTTTACGGCGCCTTTAGGCAGTTTGGCCAGGAAAGCACGCTGGACGTTTCATTGCCTCTCGATGCCCGGGTTGCCGATCTGCGCGTCGGCCTGGCGCAGCACTATGCCGGCAACGATAGCGCACTGGCCTTGCTGCAGGCCTCGGCCTTTGCGACCGACCAGGCGGTTCTGGACGAGCACGAAGCGTTGCCGCAGGACCAGCCCATTTCCATCCTGCCACCGGTATGCGGGGGTTGATATGACGACCCTTCATGTTCAAGTCAGCGACGCGCCACTGGACCCGACCGCCGCGCTGGAGCATTGCTCGGCCCCGGGCCATGGCGCGGCGGCGTTGTTTATCGGCCGGGTTCGCGATCTGAACCAGGGCCGTCAGGTTCGGGCCGTAAGCTACGACCTGCACGCCGTGCTGTGCCGCAACGTCTTTAAGGAGATCTGCGCCGAGGCCCGCGGTCAATGGGGCGAAAGCCTGCACCTGTGGCTGACCCACCGGCACGGCCGACTGGCGGTCGGCGAGGCCAGCGTAATCGCCGCGGCCAGTTCACCGCATCGCGACGAATCGTTCAAGGCCTGCCGCTATCTGGTCGAAGAAATGAAGCACCGCGCGCCGATCTGGAAACAGGAACACTACATCGACGGCGACAGCGATTGGGTCAAGGGCCACGCCCTTTGCAGCCATGGCTGATCGCGCCGCTGCGGTCGGGCAACTGCCGGCCCGGCGCCTGCGACAGACTTTGGTACACGACGCCTTGCGTGTGAAAACCTTCTCTGCGCAATAATCGATGTTTTGCGCGCCCATGCACCCGCCATCGCGGCATTCGCGATATTCTTTTCGCCCCTGCTGTTGCGGTAGCTGCACGGCTGAACTTCAGGAATCCCAAGGTGAGACTGACCCAATACACCGATTTTTCTCTTCGCGTCCTGATCTATCTCGGCCTGCACCCCGAGCGCCGCTGCACCATCCAGGAAATTGCCGAGGGATACGGCATTTCGCGCAATCACCTGATGAAGGTGGTCCAGCAACTCGCCGGCGCCGGCTTTGTCGAATCGACCCGCGGCAGCGGCGGCGGGCTCCGGCTTGCAGGCGCACCCGAAAGCATCAACCTGGGCCGCGTTGTGCGTGAAATGGAACCCGATTTTGGCATGGTCGAATGCATGCGTCCGGGCAAGCAATGCGTGATCGAACCCGTCTGCACGCTGCCCGGCATACTGAACGAGGCCACCGCCGCCTATCTCGAAGTCGTCGGCAAATACTCGCTGGCCGACCTGCTGCCCGCCGGGCAGTTGAACAAGCTCAAACTGCTCCTGAAGTCTGCCTGACCCTGCGGTTTGCAGAAAAGCGATGGCCGCGGGATGATATTCGCAGCCAGATCCTTCCCACCTTGCCGGCCGTATTTTTTGCACCCGGCACAGCCTGTCGGACTTAACGCTGATCTGTTGTTGATGTACTGCCGCGGAAAAGCCGGATTTGGCCAGATTTCCCGCTCTTTATCGTTTAATAGGCTCACTATTCGCCTCAAAAGTTCGAAAAATCTGACTCCAACCGGCTTTCCCTCGTTACGATCGGTCAAGCCCGACAGGCTGCCAGCGTTGTGTAGCCCGGTGTAAGCGAAGTGCATTCGGAATTTTTGGTGTCCGGTTCCCGGATGAGCGCTTTGCATTTGCGCCCGGCTACGCGTGCTCCGGCCCGCTGGTCGACGCTTCACGGCGCGGCGCACTGGCTCGAACGGCAGAATTCATAAGCGGCGCACAGCACCATGCATCGCCGACGTGGCGATACCCTCGATTTTCGTCAGCAAATTGAAGATTCCGATGTCAATTCCTGCTGAACGCCGGATCGTCGATCACGAATTGCCAGTAATGACGGGTTGCAAGCTCAAGCCGGGTGATGCTTCGATACGCCGCGTCGAACCAGACCGGCCCGAATGCCGACAGGCTCATCACGCGGTCGCATCAATAAAAAAAAAGGCCTCACTTTCGCCCCGTTCTAACAGCCCTCGCATCGTGCCGGGCTCGCGAGTCATTGAGGCCGTGAGATGGGTGCGATCCGAGGGCGCGGCTTTGCGCGCCGGGAAGGATGGACTGCGCCCGCTGCCGCGGGCTGGCCGCCGCTTCACGGCGGTCGCTTCGCATCGAGCTCGCCTGCGGCTCGGTTGATTCAGGCCTGCGGCCCTCACCCTTCGGGCGCGCTGCGCGCGTCCTGCGCGGCAAGCCCGCCGTTGCCGTGCATCGTCGTCGCGAGGGCGTCGAGTGAGTGCCTGCAGCGGCGCTCGCGGACTGGAAGTCGGCGCTGGCGTAGCCGGCACTCCGTCGAGCCGACTGCAAGGAGCACGCGCCGCTGCAGGGGCTCAATCGGCGGCCGTAGTAGACGATGCACGGCAACGGCGGGCTCTCGGTCGCTGGTCGAACCTCTTGTCCATGGTCGGAGGTTCGAACCCTTCCGGGCGCAACAACAAAAAAGCCCCGCACAAGGCGGGGCTATTTCGTTGTTTGGCGCGCCCGGAAGGATTCGAACCTCCGACCGCCTGGTTCGTAGCCAGGTACT
>JAVVET010000059.1:14999-18446 GCA_032251235.1 Wenzhouxiangellaceae bacterium | reverse complement strand
CTCACCCAAATTCGCGGACGAGCATGAACGACCGCGATCACTGAGACGACACGACGCTAATCAGGAATGATTTTGGCAGGCAACCTTTAAACGATACACGGGACCTGCCGGCTTGCTCATCACCGCTTAAGTGCGCCAACGTACCGACGCGGTCTCGTTATCTCTGTAAATTCTGACAATCCAAAGGCATCTGCACGAGGAACAGCGCCATGGAAGCTTTTCAGGCAAGCGCCGTCATTTTGATCGTACCCGGCGTTTTGGCGGCCGCATGTGGTGGATTCAATTATGCCAGTGAATCACACGAGGCCCGACCCTGGTCCGACAAGCCTGGTGGTCGATGAGAGCAAGCAAGGAAATATACCGATCTGGGCCGGTGCCGGGGCTGTTGTTGCCCGGGATCTGTTGTATTGGTCGGCCCTCGAAGTTGAGCGGCCACACCTGCCTTCCCATGTTACTGGAGTGAAGAAAATGCGTAACTTGAACCTGTCCAACCCGGCCCGACCCCTTTCCCTGGTCGCAGCCTTGGCAGCACTGTTGTTGTCGGCCGGTTGTGCCGTCACGCTGCCCGCACCGACGGCGTCCCTGTCGGCCGCGCAGCAGGCCATCACCAATGCCGAGCGCTCGGATGCCCAGCAGTACGCCGGCGCCGAACTCAACGATGCGCGCCAGCGCCTGCAACTGGCTGAGAGCGCCGTTCGCAGCGAGAACATGCTCGAGGCTGAACGGCTTGCCGACGAGGCCAAGGTTGCAGCCGAACTCGCATCGGCGACGACGGAAACATCCAAGGCACTGCAATCAAATCAGGAATTGAGCCGGGGCGTACAAGCCCTGGTTGATGAAATGCGCCGCTCAGGAGGCCAGCAATGAGAATCTCGACCGCAATGCAAATCGGGCGCACAGGCCGTACGACGGCGCTGTTGAGCTCTCTGTTGTTTCTCGCCGCCTGCGCCACCACGCCAACAAGCCCCCCGGGGGCGGCCGAGGCCCGCAGCAAGCTCAGTGCTCTGCAAGCCGACTCGAACCTGGCCGAACGCGCGCCGCTGGAACTGCAAGAGGCCGAGGCCGCGGTTCGCATTGCCGAGCGGCCCGTGCCGGCGCTCGAGTCCAGCCTGGGCGAGCATCGAGTCTACATGGCCGAACGCAAGATTGACATCGCCAGGGCCAGGGCGACAGGGCGTTATGCCATGGACCAGCGCGCCATTCTGATCGAGGAGCGCGAACAGGCCAGGCTGAATGCACGTAGCCGAGAGGCCCAGCTCGCCCGTGCCGACGCCAACCGCGCTCGCAGTGACGCGAACCTTGCGCGCAGTGATGCCAGCAGGGCTCAGAACGCGGCCTCGTCGGCGCGCTATGCGGAGATACAGGCCATGGCCGATGCCGACGCCTCGCGTCGTGCTGCGAATTCGGCCCGTCAATCGGAGGCGCAGGCTTCGGCCGGTGCCGATGCAGCACGCCGGGACGCCGAGACGGCACGCCTGTCGGAAGCACAGGCTACGGCCAATGCCGATGCAGCGCGCCGGGATGCCGATTCGGCACGCCGCTCCGAAGCACGGGCTTCGGCCCAGGCAGCCGATCTGCGACGCCAGATCGACGCGCTGGAAGCCGAAATCACAGATCGCGGCCTCGTGTTGACGCTGGGTGACCTGCTGTTTGCCACCGACCGGGCCATTCTTGAGCCTGGCGCCGATCGGCATCTTGACAGGTTGGTCGTCTTTCTCGAGCGTTATCCGCAACGGCGCGTCGAAATCGAGGGGCACACCGACAATGTCGGCGCCCGTGACTACAACCTTGGCTTATCGCAGCGTCGAGCCGAATCCGTCTTGAGTTCCTTGAACCAGCGCGGAATTGACTCGAGCCGGCTCTCGGCCCTGGGTCTCGGACAGGAGCGGCCCATCGCCAGCAATTTGACGGCTGCCGGCCGGCAGCAGAACCGCCGGGTCGAGATCATTATCGAGAATCCGCCAGCAGTCGCTGGCAACTAACGGTTGCCCAGGCAATCCATTGCCAGGCCCTTCCCCGTCACGGGGAAGGGTTGGGAGCAGGCGGCGACCGGGATGCAAATATAGCCGGGCTTTCCCTTTCCTTTTCCCTTTCCCTTTCCCTTTCCCTTTCCCTTTCCCTGCATTGTTTGTCACCAGTCTTGCCTATAAACATCGCAGACGCCGAGCATGGGGCCTGCTGACGCCGAACAAGCCAGTGTGGGCCTGAACAATGCGGACTCAGCGCACCCTTTGAACCTGTGGCCCTTAAAAAAGAGGGTGGGGAGCAAGTTGTTTCAGCGCTGGACGAGGCCAGGATGACTCCCCGCCATGCCATTGATCTGCCGATGACGCAGGTATCCGAATGACGGCAGGATCTGCAAACGCGGGTACGAGAAGCTGATCATCCCGGATTATTCATGGTCCGGTCGTCGCGAGGTGGTTCCAGGCCCGTGGGTCGAGCGTTTCGACGACCGATCGCACCGGAGGCGTACTCGCCTGTACGGTGAGATGCGCGACCGAGCGAAACGCTGTAGGCGCGCGGTCTGGGGCCGCCGCAGTAGATTGGGTCATGAATAATCCGGGATCATGCCTTTTCTTGCAGAAAAGAGCTCGCATCCCGACTGCCCGGAACGCCCCGCAGATGACTGGCGTTCCATCGGCAATCGCATGGTGCGCACCGGCGCTGGTCTGTCATGCGCCGGCAGGCTCGTTCAATCGGCTCCCAAACCGCTTTCGTACGATTTGATGCTGGCCGCATAGCATTCGCAAGACGCCTCTTCGAGGCCGCCACGCGAAAGCACGCGAATAAGTCCGCGCGAGTAGCTGATCAATTGTTGATGTTGCAGATTTCCCGCTGCGATCGTGACGGCGCTGCGGCGCACACCCAGCATTGTGGCGAGAACGGCGTGAGTGAGTTCCAGGGTCTTGCCGTCGGCACGATCGTGGGTCATCAGGAGCCAGCGCGCCAGCCTTTGCGGAACCCCATGGAAGCAATTACACGCGATCGATTGGGTCAATTGCTCGACCAGTACGTAAAAGTAACGATTGCAGATGCAGCGTAGCGCCGCGTCGGAACCGAGCTGTCTGTCGAACTCGGTAACGCTTAAACGCAAGGCCGTGCCTGAGCCCTGCACGAGACTTGTATAAGGCGTGGTACGCGCGCCAAGAACCCACTCTGCACCCAGCATGCCCTCGCTTCCGATCATGTTGAGTTCCAGGGGCGGGCGCTCATTGAGGCTGATGACGAGCGACGCAAAGCCGGTGAGCGGGAAGTATACATGCCGAACGCGCATCGCCTTTTCCGTGAGGAGTTCGCCAAATTGCATTTGCACGGTCTCGCACTGTTCAAGCAACCGACCGCGCTGCCGCAATGGAAGTGCATCGACGATTTTGTTGCCGCAGCGCCCAGCCACCGAATTGATCACTCGATGCCGGTCATGCCGATGATCCTGCTCATGGTGTTGGA
>JAVVET010000059.1:0-14899 GCA_032251235.1 Wenzhouxiangellaceae bacterium | reverse complement strand
GTTACCCGATTCGGCGCCCGCTAATCAACTGGAGCACTACGATGATTACGGCGACTACGAGCAAAAGATGGATCAGGCCGCCCAAGGCGGTTCCAGAGACCAGCCCGAGGGCCCAAAGTACGACGAGAATGATGGCGATTGTGAATAACATGATCTGCATTCCTTCGGTTCAATAACCGAATAAGGGGTTCATGCAAAGCATGCTCCCCGCGGCCGGCGATCATCTGTGCGCTTGCGAACATTCCTGGTTCATTTTAATAAAAAGATACGCCTGTAGAGGGAAGGCAAACCTTGACTGATGGATCAGCGCATTGGATCACTGAAGTTTGGATGCTCGGGCTGTGGCCGTAATCCGACGACCGATCATCAAGCTGGGGCGTCAAAAACCCGGGTGCCTGTCGGCAGCTATTGTAGAGGCGACCGTGGCGGCCAATAACGAGCGATCGTCGGCTTTACGCTAATGCCGTGGACCAGGATTGACAAGGTGACCGCCACCAGGGTCAGATGCAGCAGCTCCAGCGCCAGTTCTTCGGGCAGCCCGTGTTGAATGGCATACATCAAGTAATACATTGAGCCAATGCCGCGGACGCCGAACCAGCCGGCCAGGTGCCGCATCCGCAACGACGCCTTGCTTCCCAGCATCCCAAGGTGCACGCTGACGGGACGGGCGACAAAGAACAGAAACGCGGCAAAGCCAACCGCCCGCCAACTCCAGGAGTCCCAGAACAGTGAGCCGCCAATCAGCAAAATAAGCACGATTTCCGAGATTCGTTCCAGGTGCTCGTTGAATACCAGCGAGCTCTCGCTCACATGTACGTGAGCCTGTGTTCGCGGACTCTCGTTGCTGTCTGGGCCGACGACTATTAATGATTCCTGATCCCGGCCGGCCAGTCTGACTTCGGTATGGCGTAAAGCCACGGCTGCACTGAAAACGCCCAAAAATCCCCAGGCGTCCAGCAACAGGCAGATGCCGTAGGCGAACGCGATCAGGCCCAGGCCGAGAAAGCTTTCGAGAAATACGGTGCCCGCGAAAGTCGTGCGCAAACGATATACGACCCAGCCTGCAGCCCAGCCCGTCAGAATGCCGATGCCGATACCGGCGCCGGTGGCCCAGAGCACATCCATGGCCAGCCAGCGGCCACCGCCATCTCCGAGATCGTGCAGACCCAGCAAGCCCAGCCCAAGCATCACGAATGGAAAGGCGCTGCCGTCATTGATTCCGGCCTCGCAGGTCAATGCAAAACGAAGGCGGTCGGGATCATCGGCATGACGGACCTGGACTTCAGTCGCCAGAACCGGGTCGGTCGGTGCGACCACGGCACCCAGTAAAACCGCAGCCCCAAGCGGCAGGCCAAGCCAGTAGTGTCCAAACAGCGTCACCAGGCCGACGGTAATCATCATCGAAACGATCGCCAGTCGCATCGGGTTGCGCCAGCGCCTGTAGGTGACCGGCATCGGCATCTTTACACCGGAGCAATACAGTGAGATAAGCACGGCAATTTCCGTCAGCAACTCGAGTAGGGCCGATTCCTTCAGCGGGTTGAAATGAAACAGGCCAAAACCCATCGGGCCGACAATGCACCCCACAAGAAGGTACACGATGGCAGAGGTGACCGGCACGCTTTTGATGTAGGAGAATGTAAAGCCCACGATCAACAGCAGCAGGCCGATCAATATGAACCAGGTGGCAGTCGTCATAGCTTAATGCGCCGGTGCGAATGGATTCGCTGTTCGAGATTCGAGATGGTACCAAATCGGCTTACGCGGGAATTCGTCACCGCGCATCTGCGCATCCAACGATATTGCCAAGCCGACCAGGTGATCAAACCGCACGATATCGGACGCCGTAATCGTTGCTTCCGATTTCCCACGCTCGCTCATGCAGCACAATCGCATGGCTCGCCCCGGCTGCTCTGTACGCTGGCGAACGGAGCGCGCCGGATGCGGCCTGCCCGTCGGAACCGAAACGCCCGCGGGCCAGCTGTGTGGGGCAACGAACAGCGCTCTGATCGCCGATGGCGCACAGTGATCACTGAATTTTCGGTGGAACCCAGCATGAACCTGGCCTCGCAGTCCAATGAACCCCGGCCGCAGCAATCATCAACACGCGAGCCTCGCGGCATCCTCTATGGCATGCTTGTGCTTGCTGTTCCGGTCTGGCTTCCGCTGGGAATGGTTGTCGCGGCCATAGGGGCCTGGTTTGCCCTCCAGGGCGGCTCGCTCGGTTACCTGTCGGTTGCCCTGGGAATCGTCCTTGCCGGGCTCGCAGTGGTGCGCAGCCATTCGATTGCAGACTTCATCTTGCTGGTCATGCTGGTGTTCGCTGTGCTTGCCTGGTCGATTTCCGGAGCCGATTCCAGAACCTGGATGCTGGGTTTGTTGGTCGAGCTGTCGGGCCGAATCGATCTGTTGCTCGGTTTGCTTTTGATCTTGGTACTAGCGCTCTCACTTGTGCTGTGGCGCCGGACCCCCGTTGACCCGCCGGCAACATCTGTACGTTAACGCACCGACAGGACGAACTTTCCGAGCCATCATTCCGGCTGAAGGGCACACCCCTTTGAGTTGTTTTAGTCGTTCGCGACCCTGAGCCCTGGATGCACTGTTCTTCAAGGGTTTGGAGAAGTTGAACGGGAGCGCAGGTCGATATGCTGCTGAACGATCGGCCTTTTCAACTATTCCCCCCACATTCAATGTGGAATGAGAGTGTCAATATGATCAAATCCGTAATCATTAAAGCAGTCGTTGCCCTGGCAATGGTCGCCATGATCATGCCCGCACACGGGCAGCTTGTATCGACAGGAGATGCACTTGCGTTGGAGGCCGGTAGCCTGGAAACCCGCGTCGAGGCGTATCTTTTGCGCGATAGCGTAGCCGCCGAGCTGGCCGAACTGGGCGTGAGCCATGAAATGGCGATGGCGCGTGTAGGCGACATGAGCGCCGCAGAACTGGAACAGATCGCCGGACGTATCGACCAAATGCCGGCTGCCGGCGACGGGGTGATTGTCGTCCTCGGTGTCGTTTTTCTCGTGCTCATCATCCTCGAACTGGTTGGAGTCACGAATATCTTCAGGCGCTAATGCCCCGGAAACATAACGGGAATCGCAATAAAGGCGCGGCCGCCCTGGCCGCGCTTTCTCTGTTGCTTGCCGGTTGCGCCAGCTTCGACACGAAAATCCCGCAATCCTGGGCGCCGCGCGTCGAACTGAGCGAAACACCGTTCTACCCACAGCTCAAGCATCACTGCGGTCCGTCAGCGCTGATCACGGTACTCGAGTCATCGGGCGCCGAGCCGACCTATGACGAGGTCGCTGACCGAATTTATGTCCCGGACCTGGAGGGCAGCCTGCAGGTCGAGTTGATGGCCGCGACCAGAAGCTTCGAACGGATCCCGTTCCGGCTCGCCGGTGAATTCGAAGCCGTACTCGCCGAAGTCGAGGCCGGCCGGCCAGTGTTGATCCTCCAGAACCTTCGCGTGCGCAGCGTGCCGGCATGGCATTACGCTGTCGTCATTGGCTACGATCGCGAACGCGGTGAAATCCTGATGCGTTCGGGTAGCGAACGCCTGCAGGCAACGCCGGCCCAGCGCTGGATGCGCCAGTGGGACTGGGCTTCGCGCTGGGCGATCGTCGTACTCGAGCCCGGCCAGCTCCCGGCCAACCCGGATCTTCCGGCAGCGCTGCGTGCGCTGGCCGACTTCGACGACCACGCAGCAGCCGCGCCGCGCCTGCGCGCATGGCAGGCTGCGGCTGAACAGTGGCCGGATGAGGCATTGGCCTGGATGGGTACGGGTAATGCCCGTTATGAACTCGGGACGCTGGAAGCCGCCGCGACTGATTTCGAGCACGCGCTGGAGCTCAAGCCCGACAGTTGGCCGGCGCGCCTGAACCTGGCCCAGGTGCTGCTGGAACTTGATCGTTCATGTCCTGGCCGGGAAATCATCGAGGCTCAACCGATGCTCGTCGATCACCCCCTGGTCGTCGTTCACGGCAAGCTGGCGCTGCGGCTGGCCAGGGCATGTGATGATTCCGGCGGAAGCCGCGGTTGATTGCGCTCCTTTGCCGGACGGTGTTTCAATCCCGGCTGCAGTCAACGGGTCGGGGGTGTCGCATGGCTCTGTGCGCCACGGCACCGATCGGTTGTACGCAGGAACTTATAATCAAAATTAACCCACTTTCCTGAGGAGATTCCGCTATGCCCTTGATCAATCTGGTCATTACCCTGGTCGTCGTCGGCGTGCTGCTATGGCTGATCAACAGCTATATTCCGATGCAGCCCACCATAAAGAAGATTCTCAACGTAGTCGTCATCATTGTCGTCATCCTCTGGTTGCTGTCCGTATTCGGTATCATCGGCTCGATGTCGGGAATGCACGTCGGGTAGCTGTAGGCTTGTTCAAATGTGTGCTGGCGTACAGACGCGAAATGGCCGTTTGTATATTCTGATGCTCGCGCGCTCGCCTCGAGCGCCAACACAGGATATCAAGCATGTTCAGACCAAATAAAAGAATTCCCGGAGCCACGTTCATCCAGAGCTTGTTGATCTCGGCCCTTGGCATTGCCTTTCTGGCCGCTTGTTCGACAGCACCCAATACCGTAGATGACAGAAGCGACTTGAAGCGCGACGCAAATTCGGCGCTGAGCCAGGCAAGATCCGGTCACAGCGGTTTTGATTCCATTATCCGGAAAGCACCCGGCTTCGCGGTTTTCCCCAGCGTGGGCAAGGTCGGCGCTGTTGTCGGTGGTGCCTATGGCCGTGGCATCGTTTACAAGAATGGCACGCAAGTCGGTTATACCGATCTGAGCCAGGCCACCATCGGCTTGCAGCTCGGCGGCCAGTCCTACACAGAGATACTGGTATTTGAAAGCAGCAATGCACTGGACAAGTTCCGCCAGGGAAACTATCAGTTCAGTTCGCAAGCCACTGCCGTCGCATTGCAGTCCGGCGAAGGCACGAATGCCAAGTTCAAAGATGGTGTCGCCGTATTCACGATGGACGAAGCCGGCCTGATGTTCGAAGCCGCAGTCGGTGGACAGAAGTTTTCGTACCAGGGATTTACCTCCCGCTAGCTTCGTAGTTCCGTAAACCGAATCCCGGCATCTCCATCCGCGAGCTGCCGGGATTTTTTTTGCATTCGCGGGGAGACATTTACCTCGCATTGTCTGCCACCCGTGCGCAGCTGCCGTTGCAGCGCGTGGCAACACCGCTTTAGCCTACCTTATTCACCACCCTTCTTGCTGCGGCGCCGTCAGGCCCGCGTCTGCGGCGTTTAGCTCGGTCGCTCATCCTCACCGGACAGGCGAGTACGCCTGCAGTGCACTCGATCACGAAACGCCGCTGCCACTGGGCCTGACGATCTCTCGCGACGGAAGGGTGGTGAATAAGGCAGGTTGAGAAGGACTGGTGAATACGGCGGGCTGAATCGCATGTCTTGCGTTCGGTCGCGTACGGACAGCGGCTGACAAGCGACTTATACTGCCGGTCATGATGTGTGCCCCCGATAATTTTCTGAAGATGTCCAGCCGGAGCAAACAATCTTGCCACGAGGCCGATCGATGTGGAGACCGCTGGCAATGACTGCCGGGGCGCTCAAGTTGACTATCGAGCTGGTCTGTTGGGCGACAGGTGTTTCGCTGATTGCGATGTACTTCGGCGCGACCATTGGCTTTGAAAGCGAGCGTCGCCAGGGCATTGAATTGTTTACCCAGGCACAAGCGGCGGCACAGGCTGCGAGTGCTCCTGCTCCCGAGTCCGCCGCCGGTGTTGCGCAGACCGTCGACCAGCACAAGACGCCTGGCGCGACAGCGGCGGCCGAAACCGCGTCACTTCCCGTGGCATTGCTGCGCATGCCCGGGGTGGGCCTGGAAGTGCCGGTATTCGACGACATCAGTGAACGCAACCTAAGCCGCGGCGCGGGCTGGATTCCGGGCACGGCATTGCCCAATGACGGCGGCAACATGGCGATCGCCGCCCACCGTGATCAATATTTCAGAGCGCTAAAGGACGTTGCCATTGGCGATCTCCTGGAGCTTGAAAGCCTGTCGGGACCGCGCAATTACAAGGTGACGAGCCTGACCATCGTTCAGCCGGAAGACCTCTGGCCGCTCGATCCGGCCGATGTGGCCACCGTCACGCTGGTTACCTGCTACCCATTCTATTTCGTTGGAAGTGCGCCGCAGCGTTTTATCGTGCAGGCCGTGGCTGTCGACCAGGAAGGTTCTTGAACGCCTGTGCTGCGCGCAATGTTATTGACTGTTTTGGTGAACAGGCCGGATCGCCTGCGAAGCGTTCCGGAAGTGTCTTGCTGCAGGTATCCTGAGCGCCGAAGACCCCCGGGAAACGCAAATCACGGGTGTGTACCCCCCAGGGGTGCTGTGCCATGTGCTCGCCAACGCCTGTGCAGGCAGCTGTCAAGCTTTTACCGCGCATCATGCAAGGCCAGCCCTGAACTCGACTGAGTTCGTGCTGGTCGGGACCGGTGACGCTGCGGGATTGATTTTTATTAGCACAAAAAAAACCCTGGTCGCGCGAGCGGCCAGGGTTTTTTAGGCATTGCAGCTGCTATCTTCGATTCGGATTCAAACGCTGCCGGAAGACTGCGGTAATCATCAGCATCATCAAGACAATCAGCACAATCACGCCCCGTGAAAACACCGGTACTGCCATCGGCGCTGCCAGCGAATTGGTGAACGTACAGGTCACGTTTTCGCCGGCCTGGAGGTCGATGGCATCGACCGGCGAGCCGTCGTCGCAGACGGCGCTGTCGAGCTGCCAGCCGGCCGGTACCGTTTCAGCCACGGAGTAGGTGCCGGGCGGCACGGTTTCCACGATGAACTCGCCGTGCATCAGGCTGAAGTTGCCAAGATCGCCGGTGAAGCCGAACGACTCTCCGGTATCGGACGGGTCGGCCTGCTTGACTATGGTGATGGCGCCAGTATTGTTATCAAGCAGTGTATTGGTAAACACACAGGTCACGGCTTCGCCGGCCCCGAGCGTGATGGCGTCGGGCGCATCACCGTTGTCGCAGTTTGCCGAGGTCAGTACCCAGCCGGCCGGCACCGTTTCAGCGACGTTGAAAGCGCCGGGTGTGAGATTGCTGAACGTGGTCTGCGCCGTGCCGCTCGCGGTCGTCAGGTTGAACGGCCCGAGGTTACCGGTGAAGTCGAACGAGCCGTCACCACCGATGGCGTTCTTGATGATCGTAAGTTGGCCTTGCTGCGCATTGTTGAACACGCAGGTCACGGTTTCGCCGGCGTCAAGCGCGAAGTTCGCGGTTGCCGCTCCGGTATCGACGGTACTGTTGGCATCATCGCAGACAATGTCGGTCAGTTCCCACCCTGCCGGGAGCAATTCGCTCGAGATGTAATCGCCCGGCGCCAGGCCCCCGACGACGATTTGCCCGTCATCGGTCAGGTCGCCGGCGGCATCGCCGGTAAAGGTGAAGCTTTGCAGGCTGCCTGCCGGATCGGTCTGCTTTTCGACGATGATGGCGCCGCATTCTTCAGGAACGGCAATCGTGTTGTTGGCAGTGGTGACTGTCGAACCGAACGCCAGCGCCCTGCCTACAAACGATGCCGAATCCCCGAGCGTGATGCTGAGGCCAGCGGCCGTACCACGAAACACGGTTCCGACAAACGCGGCGTTTGCACCAATGGTCGTGCCGCCGGCGGGTGTCCAGAAGACATTGTTCGTGCAGGCCCCATTGGCCATTACGACACCGGAGTTGGCCGCCGGATCAAGCGAGCCGCCGGGCCTGAAAATGTAAACGCCATTGCCACTCAGCGTTATCGTCGTGCCCGTGGCGATGGTCATTGCGCCGCCGCTCGAATAGCAACCGGGCGGGAATATTCCAGGCGGGTTGGCGCCGATAGTGACCCCGTTGAGCGCTACGGCGCCAGTATCGAGCGACATACATGCTTGTTCGTCCAGCTCGGCCCGGGCGGCGCTCTGGTCGATTCCTTTTTGAGGATCGCAAGGTGTTTCTTCTGCCCCGTTAATCGTCGGGTCAACGGCAGGTCCGGTCGTGAAACAGACATTGCCATTGACAACCGTGCCGGCCGTGGTATTGCTGAAGGTTTCGGATACGATCGCGAATGGGCTGGTCGAGCCAAGATTTGGCGCAGTCTGGGCCAACGCCGGGACGGTGAGCAACAACAGCGCGGCAGCCGCGCTGGCACGGAACATGTGGGGTAGCCGCCGCGGGAACGAGCCAGCGTCCGGAGTGATTAGCGAGACTTGCCCGGTGTGAAGGGGTCGGAAATTGGTCGTCCTCAAGAAATCTCTCCTTAGTCGGCTATTCGATTGACAAATAAAGAACAACGCTACACCAAAGCCAACCATTGTTTTGTGCGGTAGCGCACGAAGAAGTGTATTTTCGTGTTTTCGTTGCGCTTTGCGGTCAGAATCTGATGTCGGGCATTCCGAACAGGCCGATCAGGCCAATGACGATCAAGTAGATTGCAACAATCAGCCTGAGCAGGCCGGGCATGACCAGAATGAGGATTCCGGCAATGAGAGAGATCAGCGGGGTAAGGGTCAAAGTCATGATTTGCGTTTCCTGTGTTGAAAAGACGCGCGAGGCGGAATTGCCAGGGCGTCGGCTCAGCTTAGCCGTGGCTTTTTGATGGTGTCGGTGCGATAGCGTACCGAAGATCCGTTACCGTCCACGAACCACCCGCTTGACCGGGGTCCCGGCCGGAATCGTAGCATTGGGGCCGGAAAGCTGGTTGATCAGCGCCAGGCGCTCGATGTCGATGACCGACGGGAACTGCGAATCGAAGGCCGCCAGCGTCATGGTCCGGGATGTTCGCACGATGGAAATGCGATCTGGCTGGATGGCCAGGGCCTTGCGGTCGGTGAGCCTGGCAAAACTGGCGATGGTTTCCTCGAAGTCCGAATCATAGCCGCTGAATTTTTGAGCGGGAGAGAATGCCAGCAGGCGGTAAGTATTGCCGCCGTGGGCAATGAAGGCTGCCATGCCGCCGACCTCGCCGTTCGGAACCTGCGCCTGGAAGCGACCGAGCGTGGCCTGGAGCCCGTTGATCGACCGTTGGCCGACGCCACTGGAGGCCAGGCCTTGCTGGGCAAAAAACTGCCCGGCGGCCTCGGAAGGGGCGCCGGCGGCCAGCGTCAATTGCACCGCCGCGTCCTGGTCGGGGCTACCGGCCAGGACGACCTGTGAAAGATTCTGCGTCTGCCAGCCGCTGGGGAAAGTCAGCCGGAACGCCATGTCGGGGTGGATAAAAACGTTGTCCTCGAAATAACCCTGGCGTGGATTCGTGCCGTACAGCATGCCGTCGACCCGACCCATGTAGTCGTCCTGACCGACCCGGGCATTGTTCAGGGGTTGGTCGAGTTGTGCGAGCCGTGCGTCGATGCGATCGATTCGTTCGCCCGGCTCGGGGTGGCTTGCAAGCCAGCTCGGCAGCGGGCTGGCGCCGGCCAGCTTGCCGGCCTGCTGCAATGATGCGAACACGTTGACCATTTCGCGCACGTCATAGCCGTGCTCCAGCGCGTATCCGAAGCCCAGATCGTCGGCCTGCCGCTCGGCATCACGGCTGTAACTGAGAAACAGCAGCTGCAAGCCGCTGGCAGCCATATCGCTGAATTGGGCCAGTTCGGGGCTGAGTATGCTGCCCACGCCCAGCCCGATCTGCGCCACCTGGGCGCGGGTCATCATGGCGACCGAGTGGCGCGCGGTCACGTGGCCGATCTCGTGGCCCAGCACGCTGACCAGTTCGGCCTCGTTGCGCATCAGGCTCATGATGCCGCGGGTGACGAAGATGGGGCCGCCGGGAAACGCAAACGCGTTGGGCGTGGGGTCGTCGAGCACCGTGAACGACCAGGGCAGGTTGGGGCGCTCGGAGTTCGCCGCCAGGTTCATGCCGAGCCCCTGGACGTAGCTCTGCAGGGCCTCATCGTTGACCAGGCCAACCGACTGGCGCACGCTTGCCGCACCCTGGGCGCCCATCGCGATCTCCTGGTTTTCGCTGACCAGAACAAACTCGCGGTCGCCGCTGACCGGGTTGACGGCGCAGGCCTGCAGCAGCGCAACTGCAACTGCGACAGCGCTGATCCGGATTAATCGACTGGCAATGAATTTCATGATTTGGCGCCTTCAGGCAGCGTGAACTGGATTGCTTGGACGCAAAATTTACCGCCGGCCAGTGCGGTTGTCGGTACGCTGGCGCACCGAGTGAACTCGCCCTGGCGCCAGCGCCTTCGGGATATTCGAGGCGAAATTCCGATATCGCTAAAGCTCTTGTCTGCCGGAGGTTCTATTGGAACTCGTTGCATCAAGTCGTCCGATGCAAGCCTGGCGACAGGCGGGCGCGATGGACCAGCGTGGCCCGGATGGCATTGCCGCGCAGGCTGCTGGCTGTATGATCAGGAAAAGCGCTTCCGTGCCGCCGCCGTGCAACCATGACCGATTACCCGTCCGAGCACCCGCCTGATCACCCGTCCGACGACCGCCAGCCAACGCCGGACTGGCTGGCGCAACTCCAGACCGCGGTGATCCTGCTGGACGCCGAAGATCGTCCGGCCTACCTCAACCCGGCAGCCGAGGACCTGCTCGGTGTATCGGGTCCACGGGACAGCGCGGTCGGCACCGCGCTGGCGACCTTGCGCGCGGCTGGGCTGGATGGATTGGCCGAGCGCGCCCGGGCCGAGCAGCGCGGGATTTCAGCGCAGGACATCGAGTGGAGACACGGCCGGAAGACCGGCTGGCTCGATGTGCAGGTCGTAGCGCTGCCCGACGGTGGCCGCCTGCTGGAACTGCACGATGCCGAATTGCGCCGCCGGGCCCAGCAGGACCGGCTGCGCCACGACCGCCAGGCGCTTTCCAGGCGCGTGGTGCGCCAGCTTGCACACGAGATTCGCAATCCGCTGGCCGGTCTGCGGGGGGCGGCACAGCTGCTCGGGCGCGACGAACCGGACGCGGCCCGGCGCGAACTCACCGATATCATCTGCCGCGAAGCCGACCGACTGCACGCGCTGGTCGACGAACTGCTGGCGCCGACCGGCCCGGCCCGGATGGCCCACGCCAACGTCCACGAACCGGTCGATCGCCTGCGTACCCTGTTGCGCGGCGAGGCGGCCGCCGGCGTGGCGGTGGACCGGGACTACGATCCCAGCCTGCCGGAGCTGCAACTGGACGCCAACCAGCTGCTCCAGGCACTCTTGAACCTCGGCCGCAACGCATTACAGTCGGGTGCCGACCGTATCGTGCTGCGTACCCGGGCCTGCCGGCGGGTGACCTGGGATGGGGCGCTGCACCGGCTGGCCGTTGCCATCGAGATTGCTGACAACGGCCGCGGCGTACCGGCCGAACTGACCGAGTCGCTGTTTTTTCCGCTGGTCACCGGCAGGGCCGACGGCAGCGGCCTGGGGCTGGCCATCGCCCAGGAAATTGCCGACCGGCACGGCGGGCGTATCGAGTTCGAAAGCGAACCGGGGAAAACGGTCTTTCGCCTGCTGCTGCCGGTGCCGGCATAATCGACTGGACAAGAACGAATGGAAATCAGCAAGTGGAAATGAACGCCAGGGACCAGGAAATCTGGATCGTCGATGACGACGCCTCGGTGCGCCGGGTGCTGGCGCGCGCGCTGCAGCAGGCCGGTTTGTCCACGCGCGAGTTCAGCGCGCCGGCGGCGGTTCGCGTTGCGCTGGAACACGACGCGCGACCGGCCGTGCTGGTCAGCGACCTGCGCATGCCCGGAGAATCGGGCCTGGAACTGCTGCAGTTGATCAAGGCCGCACACCAGGACGTTCCGGTCATCGTCATGACCGCCTATGCCGACCTCGATAACTCCGTGGCGGCGCTGACCGGCGGGGCCTTCGAATTGTTGCCCAAACCGTTCGACATCGACGAGGCCGTGGGCCTGGTCCGGCGCGCGCTGGCCAGCCGAAGCCTGGCCTCGAGCGTAGCGCCGCGGCAGGAAGTCTCCCGCGGCACGCCCTCGCTGATCGGCTCGGCGCCGGCGATGAAGGAGCTTTTCCGGGTCATCGGCAGGCTCGCCGGTGCCGATTTGAGCGTCCTGCTGATCGGCGAATCCGGCACCGGCAAGGAGCGTATCGCGCGCGCCCTGCACGAGACTTCGCGCCGCGCCGATCGGCCGTTCGTCGCCCTCAACGTGGCCGCGATCCCGGCCGAGTTGCTGGAATCCGAGTTGTTCGGTCACGAGAAAGGCGCGTTCAGTGGTGCCGCCCAGGCGCGCGCGGGGTATTTCGAGCAGGCCGCCGGCGGCACCTTGTTCCTGGACGAGATTGGCGACATGCCGGCCGGCCTGCAAACCCGGCTGTTGCGGGTGCTGGCCGAAGGCGATTTTCACCGACTCGGCGGCACGACGGCGATGCGCGCCGACGTGCGCCTGATTGCCGCGACCAACCGGGACCTGACCCGGGCCGTGGCCGAAGGCCGGTTCCGCGAGGATATCTACCATCGCTTGAACGTGGTCGAACTGGTCGTGCCGCCGCTGCGCCAGCGCGTCGAGGACATCCCGCTGCTGCTGGACCATTACCTTGGTGAAGCCGCGCGCGAGATGAACACCGAACCGAGGGTGCTCGGCGACGGCGCGCTTGCACGCCTGGTCGGACACGCCTGGCCGGGCAACGTGCGCGAACTGGCCAACCTGTGTCGGCGCTTGACCGCGCTGGTGCCGGGGTCCGAAATCCGGGTCGAGGACCTGCCGCGGCTGTCAAGCGAAGAAGCCGCCGATGGCCACTGGACCGATGCCCTCAGGACCTGGGCGCGCAGCCGGCTGTCGGAACCGTCGGAAGGCCTGATGGCCGAGGCGGCCGAGCAACTGGAGCATTGCCTGATCGAAGAAGCCCTCAAGGCCACCGGCGGCCGCCGTGCCGAGGCTGCCCGCCTGCTCGGAATCGGCCGTAACACGCTCAGCCGCAAGACTTGATTGCAGCGAATAAGAACCGCTGCGCCCGGTTAAGTCGGCATTCTCTCCCAGCCTTGCCCTACGCGATAACGATCCTTAAAACCACCGATAGCTGTCCGCGCTGTTTCGAGCTGGCGGCATCACCGGGCAAATCCGCAGCGCTGCGATGAAAGGCACCGGATTGGTGCACGCAATCGGCTCTCGCGCACCAGCCCGGTGCGGCGCGGCGCTCCGCGGAAGGTTTTTATTCTTTTCTAATCAACAACTTGCTTTCTCTCGCTTGTTTGGCATCGCTCTTGCTTATAGCCAGTAGTCATCCGCATAGAGACGCCAATGAAACTGATTACTGCAATCATCAAGCCATTCAAGCTCGACGATGTCCGCGAGGCGCTGGCCGACGCGGGCATCCAGGGCATGACGGTCAGCGAGACGCGCGGCTTCGGTCGTCAGAAAGGCCATACCGAGCTTTACCGCGGTGCCGAATACGTCGTCGATTTCCTGCCCAAGATCAAGCTCGAAATCGCCGTACCGTCAGATGATGTCGAACGGGTCATCGAAACCATCGTCGAAACCGCCCGCAGCGGGCGCATCGGCGACGGCAAGATTTTCGTGACCGAGCTCGACCGCGTGGTGCGAATCCGCACCGGTGAAGTCAATGAATCCGCAATTTGAGGGGCTGTAATGACCGAGATTGAATACGCACTGAATACCTTTTACCTGCTCGTCTGCGCGGCGTTCGTCATGTGGATGGCCGCCGGCTTCACGATGCTCGAAGCCGGGCTTGTACGGGCCCGAAACACGGTCGAGATCCTGACCAAGAACGTCGCGCTGTATGCGATCGCCTGCCTGATGTATTTCCTTGTCGGCTACCAGCTGATGTATCCGGGCGAAGCGGTCAACGTCTTCTGGCCCGGGCTTGGTTTTGGCCTGGGCGGTGACCATGGTGTCGACGCCGTCACCGCCGCGGGCAGCGAACTGACCTACTCGGCGATGGCCGATTTCATGTTCCAGGTGGTGTTCGTCGCGACCGCGATGTCGATCGTGTCCGGCGCCGTGGCCGAGCGTATGAAGCTGTGGTCGTTCCTGGCCTTCAGCGTGGTCATGACCGGGGTCATTTACCCGTGGCAGGGCTATTGGTCGTGGGGCGGCGGCTTTCTGAGCGCGATCGGATATTCGGACTATGCCGGCGGCGGCATCGTGCACATGGTCGGCGCGTTCGCAGCGCTGGCCGGCGTCATTTTGCTCGGCCCGCGCCAGGGCAAGTACACCGCCGACGGGCGTGCCCGCGCATTGCCGGGAGCGAACCTGCCGCTGGCCACGCTGGGCATGTTCATCCTGTGGATGGGCTGGTTCGGCTTCAACGGCGGCTCGGAGCTGATCATTTCCGACGTCGGCTCGGCCAACAACGTCGCGCGCGTTTTCGTCAACACCAACCTGGCCGCGGCAGGCGGGCTGATCGCGGCCCTGCTGGCCGCACGCTTTACCTTCGGCAAGGCCGATTTGACCATGGCGCTCAACGGCGCCCTGGCCGGCCTGGTCTCGATCACGGCCGGGCCCTTGTCGCCTTCGCCGGCAATGGCCATTGTCATCGGGCTGCTCGGCGGGGTGATCGTGGTGTATTCGATACTTGCACTCGACCGGCTGCGAATCGACGATCCGGTCGGCGCGATCTCGGTCCACGGGGTTTGCGGAATCTTTGGCTTGCTGGTGGTGCCGATGTCCAGTGCCGAGGCCTCGCTGCTTTCGCAACTGGTCGGCATCGGCGCAATCGGCGGCTTCGTGTTCGTGCTCAGCCTGGGCGTTTGGGCGCTGCTGCGGGTGACCGTCGGCATTCGCGTCAACGCCGATGATGAACGAGCGGGACTGGACTTTGCCGAGTGCGGGATGGAGGCTTATCCGGACTTCGCCCACGGCGGCGACTAAAAAAACCGCCGCAGCGCGTCGCGAGCACGCCGTGGGCGGCGTCCGGCGGTGCTCGGAATCCTCATGTAGCACTCCGTACACTGCGG
>JAVVET010000058.1:0-18650 GCA_032251235.1 Wenzhouxiangellaceae bacterium | reverse complement strand
AACCGCACGTACGGTTCGGAGGGCGGGGAGGCGCTGCCTTCCCGACCCCTATAGCGGCTTTGCGCCGACGGCCCGTGTTCGGGGTTCAGGGTTCCGGTTGCAGGAAAGTCAAACCCGAAGACGCTGAATCCCGGCTCAAGGCCGAGACGACAAGAATATCAATGCGGCGCGATGCTTTTCGGTCGCCCCGGGGGCAAGAGGCGGCGGCTGGGGGCTGGCGGGGTTCTGGGCGGTGTGTTTCGCCTTCGGCTCAACACACCCTACGCGCGCGGTCGCGGATTTGCAGGATGCTGTTGAAGCCATGGGCCAAACGCTTCGATGGGTTGTTCGCGGAAAGGAGCCTGTTGACCGATCACGGACTACCGACCACCGGTTTTCCGGAAACCGGAAACCGGAAACCCACGCTGCTGCATTACCATTGACGATTGCCCAACAACGAGATTCGGAACTCCATGCCCCAGACCATCAGCCATGAATTGTTCGTTCGCGCCCAGGCCCGTATTCCGGGCGGCGTGAATTCTCCGGTGCGCGCATTCTCCGGTGTTGGCGGCGAGCCGCTGTTCTTTGATCGTGCCGAGGGCGCATGCCTGTTCGATGTCGACGGCAGGCGCTACATCGATTACATCGGGTCATGGGGGCCGATGATCTGTGGTCACGCCCATCCACACATCATCGAGGCGGTTCAGCGGGCGGCTGCGAACGGTCTGAGTTTTGGCGCGCCCAGCCCGGGCGAGGTCACGATGGCTGAACGCCTGTGCGAACTGGTGCCGTCGCTGGATCGCGTGCGCATGGTCAATTCCGGCACCGAGGCGGCCATGAGCGCGCTGCGGCTGGCGCGCGCGGCGACCGGCCGCAACCGCTTCATCAAGTTCGAGGGCAACTATCACGGCCACGCCGACAGTTTCCTGGTCAAGGCCGGCAGCGGCGCCCAGACGCTGGGCGTGCCGACCTCGCCCGGCGTGCCGCCGGAACTTGCCGCGCTGACGCTCAATGCAAGCTACAACGATCTTGATTCGGTGCGCGCGCTGTTCGAGCAGTATCCCGACGACATCGCCTGCGTGGCAGTCGAGCCGGTGGCCGGCAACATGAACTGCGTGCCGCCGAACCCGGGCTTTCTCGAGGGTCTGCGAGAGCTTTGCGATCAGTACGGCGCGGCGCTGCTGTTCGACGAGGTCATGACCGGATTCCGGGTGGCGCTCGGTGGCGCCCAGGCGCTGTATGGCGTGACTCCGGACCTGAGCTGCTTCGGCAAGGTCATCGGCGCCGGCATGCCGGTGGGCGCGTTCGGCGGCAAGCTGGAATACATGAGGATGATCGCACCGGAAGGCCCGGTCTACCAGGCCGGCACGCTTTCGGGCAACCCGGTCGCGATGGCCGCCGGCCTGGCCAATCTGGACCTGATCACGGCGCCCGGCTTTTACGAACGCCTGACCGCCAACACGCTCCGGCTGGCCGAAGGCATTCGCTCGCAAGCACAATCGGCCGGCGTGCCGATGTCGGTCACCGCGGTCGGCGGCATGTTCGGCATGTTCTTCACCAATCGGGCGCGGGTCGAGAATTTTGACCAGGCCGCGGCCTGCGACCTGGAAGCGTTCAAGCGCTTCTTCCACGCCATGCTCGCCGCCGGCGTCTACCTGGCGCCATCGGCCTTCGAAGCCGGCTTCGTGTCCAGCGCCCACGGTGAACGCGAAATCGAGGAAACCATCGAGGCGGCCGGGCAGGCATTGCGACGTTCCTGAACACCCCGAGGCCTGTGACCGCTACTCCGTGGCTCCCTCGACGAACAGGTCGGTCGCCAGCTCGTTGCCGGGTTCGACCGCGTAGGGATCGAAATCGGTGATGCCGGCGCCCTTGAGCACCTCGTCGTCGATGAAGAAGTAGCCGCTAACCTCGTCGGCCGGGCAGGTCAGGATGGTGTGTGCCGCATCGGCCATGATCTCGGGCTTGCGACAGTTCTCCGGCTTGATCCGGCCGCCCAGCATGGCCAGTGCGGCCGTGGCGATGACGGTGCGCGGCCACAGCGCGTTGACGGCAATCCGGTCGGCCTCGAACTCCCTGGCCATGCCCAGCACGCACAGGCTCATGCCGTATTTGGACATGGTATAGGCCACGTGGGGCGCAAACCATTTCGACTTCATGTTCAGCGGCGGAGAAAGATTTAGAATATGCGCGTTGCCGGATTCCTTCAGATACGGATAGGCGGCCTGCGAGCAGACAAAGCTCCCGCGCACGTTGACGTCGAACATCAAATCGAAGCGTTTCATCGGCACCTCCGGCGTTGGCGCCAGGTAAATGGCCGAAGCATTATTGACCAGGATGTCGATTCCGCCGAAGTGCTCGGCGCCTTTTTTCATGGCATCGGCGACAGCCTCCTCGTCGCGGATGTCGAGCTTGATCGGCAACGCATGACCGCCGGCTTCGCGAACCGCCGCGGCTACCGAGTGGATGGTTCCGGGAAGCTTCGGATGTGGTCGGTCGCTTTTGGCGGCAATGATGATGTTGGCGCCGTCGCGGGCCGCGCGCAATGCAATGGCCTCGCCAATGCCGCGCGAGGCGCCGGTGATGAACAGGGTTTTGCCTGAGAGTGATTTCATATGCTGTTACATTCAACATTCGGGATTCATCTTTGAGTGTAGCGCGAGCGGGGAAGGCTTTGATCGAAAAAGCGCTGGATAAAGTCCCCGAGCGTCCGGCTCGATGAGCCTTCCGGATTTCCAGGAGTGGCTCAGCTGGTCGGCCGCCTATCCGGGCTGGGTGCTGGCGATTGGTTTCGGCCTGGCGTTTGTCGAGGCGCTGGCGGTCATCGGTATCCTGGTGCCCGGCATCATCCTTTTGTTCCTGCTGGCAGCACTGGTCGGCTGGAACCCGCCGATGCTGCTGGCGCTGAGCCTGGCCCTGCTGACCGGTGCGGTTGCCGGAGATGGACTGAGCTTCTGGCTGGGCTATCGCTACCGCGGTCGCATCGGCACGGTCTGGCCGCTGAAGAACCGCGCCCAGTGGCTGGCAATCGGCGAACAATTTTTTCTTCGCCACGGCGGGAAAAGCATTTTCATCGCCCGTTTCGTGGGGCCGCTGCGGCCGATCGTGCCGCTGGTGGCAGGCTCCATGGGCATGCGGCCGGCCGATTTCGTTCCAAGAATGCTTATCGCTTGCCTGTTGTGGACGCCGCTGATGGTCCTGCCGGGGGCGCTGTTCGGCGAGTCGCTGGAACTGGCCGGCGAATTTGGCGGACGTCTGACCGTGCTGCTGCTGGTGCTGGTCGTGGGCGGCTGGCTGCTGGCCTGGGTCACCCGCCTGGTTTACGAATGGGGCGCGCGTCGTGCACCTTGGTGGCTGAAGAATCTCGCGCTGTGGTTGCGTCGGCACCCGTTGATGGGCCGATGGATCGGCCCGCTGTTTCAGCCCGGCGGCCGCGAGGTGTTGACGGTGGCCATCCTGGGCTTGCTGCTGGTTGCATCGCTTGCTGCGCTGTTCGGGGCCTTGTTGCTGGCGCCACTGTCGACTTCGGCCTGGGAGGCCGAGTTTGAGCTGGCAGGCCTGGCCGCCAGCCTTCGCAACCATTTTGCCGACCCGCTGTTCTTCGTCGCAGTGCTGGCCCAGGCCAGGTTTGTGCTCGGTGTGCTGATTGTCGCCCTGGCGCTGCTGCTGACCATGCAAAAACGCTGGAATGCGCTGGTCCACTGGCTGATGGCCACGCTGGGGGGCTGGATGATGGCGCTGATGCTCAATGCGCTGATGGGTTTGCTGCTGAACCGGCCGCCGATACCCGGCAGCATCGCCCAGGTGCCGCACCTGGAAATGACCTTGAGCACGCTGGTGTTCGGATTCTTTGCCTTGATGCTGGGCAAGGATTCCAGACCCAGGCAACGCAAATGGCTTTATCTTGCGACCGTGGTGTGGCTGGGTTTGCTGGCTTTTTCCCAGTTTTACCTGGCGCGTGCGACGCTCAATGGATTGATCGCCGGCATCGCGCTGGGCGCCGGGTGGCTGGCCCTGACCGGCATTGGCTATCGGCTGCGGGCAAAAGCGTACAGGGCGCCGGGACGGTTGCTGGCGGCCTTTGTCGGCGTATGGATATTGACGGCCCTGCTGAATGTGGTCGACGACTACGATGCGTTCAGTGGCCAGCATCAGCTCAGTCAGCCGCTACGAAACTTCGAGACCGAACAATGGTGGGCGCACGGCTGGCAGGAACTGCCGGCGCTGCGCTCGCGGGTCGGGCGCATCGAAAGCCAGCGCTTCGATGCCCAGGTCGCGATGCCGTTGCGGCAATTGCAGCGCACGCTCGCCCAACGCGGCTGGCAGCCGCCGCAGCGGCTTTCGCTGGACAGCCTGCGTGCCATTTTTTCCAAGCGAATCGATCCGGAAAAATTGCCGCATTTGCAGCGCGATTTCACCGGCTCGCCCGAAGACCTGGCTTTGCGCAAGAAACTGGATGCGTCGCGGGTCGTGCTGCTGCGCGCCTGGGACTCGGGCGCACGGGTCGGCACCGGCGAAGTGCCGATCTGGCTGCTGCAGTTGCAGGTGCTGGAACCGGTCACGCGCATTGGGTTCTTCAATACCTGGGCCGAAGTCGAGGTCGGCTCGGCCAAAGCGGTCGAAATCCTGCGTTCGGATGGTTCGGGCTGGCAATGGCGCAAGCCCGCAGAAGGCCGGCCGTGGCTGGTAGTGGGCGATGATCGCGTCGCTTTGGATGACGCGAAGGCCGGATCAGGAACTGAGCCGGGCTTTTGATGCGGTCGTTGCCGGCTTTCGGCTGATCTTCATGGCCAAAGGGACGCGGACAAGCCTGGCCAGAATCACAGCCATGAACCGGGAAAATCAAGCCGGTAAAGGCGGCTCGTCTTCGTCTCCAAGCAGCGTGCAAAGCGCTTTCAAGCGCTCATGCGGGTCGGTGACTGCGAGCAGCTCCTGGGCGTGGGCCGGCTCCAGCGGCAGCGCGGCGGTCAGCGCCATGCCCAGGGCGCTGGCATCGTCGTCGTCATCGACGATTCCGGCAAACGCCTGGTACTGCTGGAGTTCGCGCAGCATGTTCTGCAGCACGGCGTGTTCAGGGCGCACGCCAAGCCTGGGTTCGGGTGGAATCCATTCCACCTGGCCGAGAATCAGGCCATCGGCGCGCGCGCGGGTCGAATGGATGCGGAACCGCCGCCGGCCGCGCGCCTCGATCCCCAGTAGACCGTCGTCGAGCGTCGAGAAGTCCTCGATCATCGCCTCGGTGCCGATGGCTGCATGCCGGGCCGGCCTGTCGCCATCGGCCGGCTCGAAATGGACGATGCCGAAACCGGTTTTTGCCGACGAGCATTCGCGCACCATTTCCAGGTAGCGCGATTCGAAAATCCGCAGTTGAATCAGCGCGCCGGGAAACAGGACCGAAGCCAGTGGGAACAGCGGCAGGGTTTCGGTTTGACGGTGCTCGGCTGCAGGAATGGTCATTGTCCTCAGGTTCCGCTGATGAACCGCTGCGGCGCGTTGCCGAAGCCGCGATTGCTCATGAACACGACGTGGTCGCCGGGACGCGCCGCGGCACGGATGTCGGCCAACAGGTTCTTGACCTGGTGCCGGAACCGGCCCTCGGCCTGGATGTTACGAAACAGTTCGGAAGGATCCCAGTCCAGCGTGTCGACCGAGTGAAGAAAGACCCAGTCCGACGGCGCCAGGGCCGGGCCCAGCTGGTCGAGATGGTGGCCGCCGCGCATGGTATTGCTGGCCGGTTCCAGCGCAACCAGGATGCGCGCGTTGCCGACGCTGCGTCTGAGGCCTTCCAGGGTCATGCGGATGGCGGTTGGATGGTGTGCAAAATCGTCGTAGACGTGCACGCCGCCGATTTCGCCAAGATACTCCATGCGCCGCTTGACGCCTTCGAAGCCGGCAAGCGCCTCGACGGCCGTGGCAGCCGGCACGCCGCTTGCCACGGCAGCGGCGACTGCGGCGACTGCGTTGAGTGCGTTGTGCACGCCGGACAGTTTCCACTCCAGCGTTCCGATCGGCTCGCCCTGGTGCCGAAATTCCAGGCGCCTGCCGCCGGGCTCGGCCAGGCCGACCGCCCATTCGGCATCGACTTGTTTGCCTTTGCCGAACGATACGGTGTTGCTCCAGCAGCCCATTTCCATGACCCGCTTGAGGTTGGCATCTTGCGAATTGAAGACCACAGAGCCGTTGCCGGGGATGGTGCGCATCAAGTGGTGGAACTGGGTTTCGATGGCTTCCAGGTCCGGATAGATATCGGCGTGGTCGTACTCCAGGTTGTTGAGAATGGCGATCGACGGCCGGTAGTGTACGAACTTGGCCCGCTTGTCGAAAAAGGCGGTGTCGTATTCGTCGGCCTCGACCACGAAATGCTGCTTGCCGGCGCGTGCGCTGATGCCGAAATTGGTCGGCACGCCGCCGATCAGAAAGCCCGGTTCGAGTCCGGCGCTTTCGAGAATCCAGGCCAGCATGCTCGAAGTGGTGGTCTTGCCGTGGGTACCGGCCACGGCGAGCACCTGCTTGCCGGCCAGGTAGTTTTCGCCCAGCCAGCGCGGTCCGGAGACGTATTCCACGCCGCTGTTGAGGACATGTTCGACCGCCGGATTGCCGCGGCTGAGCGCATTGCCGATGATGACCAGGTCGATGCCTTCGTCGATCGCCTCGGCCGAATAACCTTCGTGCAGGTGAATGCCAAGCTGTTCGAGTTGGGTGCTCATCGGCGGATAGACGTTTTCGTCCTGGCCCGAGACTTCGTGACCGTCAGCCCGGGCCAGCGCTGCGATGCCACCCATGAAAGTGCCGCAAATGCCGAGAATATGTATTTTCATGAGCTCCCCAGAGCCTGGAAGATGAATAACTGGATGAATAAAATTACCACAGCAATCGCGACCCCGCCGGCAAACGAGCACTCGATCGCATTGCGCCAGATATGACCATCGACCGCCAGCCCCCAGAACAGCCCGGCCACGGCCAGCAGCACGAACAGCGACGGTACCGGGGTGCTGCCGCTCAACCACAGCGGCAGGTTGACCAGGCCGATCAGCGCGCCGGTGCCGAACAGCGCCGCAGCGGTTTGAATGAAGCGGGCCGGCCGTGCGCGCAGCCATAGCAGCAGAGCCGTTGCCGCCAATGGCACAGCGACCGAGACCAGCAGGTCGACCCCGCTGGGAGGCCTTCGATCGAGCAGGCCCGAAACAATCACGATCGCTCCATAGGCAAGCAGCGCGAGCCAGAGCGACAGCGGTGACGCCGGCAGATCCTGCGGTCCACGGCGCAAAAGCGCGATTTGGCCGATCGTTTTGAGCCAGTATTGCATTGGATTCGCCGCTTTTTGCCTGGGAGTCTGCCGGATTTAACGCTGATCGAATTCAAAAAATCGTATTGGGCCGTGTTTTCCGGCTTTTTCAGTGGCATGGCGTCTTGACTCGCCCTGGCAGCCTGTCGGACTTAAGGCTGATCTGTTGTTAATGTACTGCCGCGGAAAAGCCGGATTGGGCCAGATTTCCCGCTCTTTATCGCTAAATAGATTCACTATTCGCTTTAAAAGACCGAAAAGTCGGACTCCAACCGGCGTTCCATCGCTTTGGATCGGTCAAGTCCGACAGGCTGCCAGAAAACGCAGAACCGAGTCCGGACGAACACATCTGGCCACTCTCTGATTTCAACAATCAATGCCAGAAGGTACACTGGCTTCGACAGCATGATGCCGCAGATATGGATGGATTGGTAAGCGCATGACCCAACCTTTGCAAACAGCCGATCGCACGCTTGACGCCATCGGGCTGCAATGCCCCGAGCCCGTGTTCAGGACGCGCCGCGAACTGGCTCGAATGCAGCCGGGCGAGCGCCTGGAGGTGCGAGCCGATGACCCCCTCGCCGAGCTGGACCTGGCTGTGTTTTGCCAACAGACCGGGCACCAGTTGTTGTCCAGCCGTCAGGAATCATCGTGCCTGGTGGTCACGATCCGCAAGCGCACCGGGAACGGATCAGCCTGACTGCAGTGCGCTGACCAATCGCTGGTTGACCTCTTCGACGCTGTCCATGCCGTCGACTTCGCGTAGCTGACCGCGTTCGGCATAGTGCCCGGCAACCGGGGCGGTCTGTTCTTCGTAGACCCGAAGCCGGTTGCGGATCACCTGCTCGGTGTCATCCGAGCGGCCTTCCTCGATGGCCCGTTTGGACAGGCGTTCGACGATTTCATCTTCATTCACGGTCAGCGAAATTGCGATGTTGACCGGTTGACCGATGCGCTCCAGCACCTCGTCGAGCGCCGTGGCCTGGGCGAGATTTCGGGGATAACCGTCCAGTATGTAGCCATTGGCGATGTCGGGCTGGCCCAGGCGCTCCTCGATCAGCCCCAGCATCAGGTCATCGGGCACCAGGTTGCCGGCATCCATGTAGCTCTTGGCCTTCATCCCCAGCGCGGTCTGCTTGTCGACCGCCTCGCGCAGCAGCGCACCGGTGGAAATGTGCGCAACGTCGAGGCGCTTGGCCAACAGCGCTGCCTGGGTGCCCTTGCCGGAGCCGGGCGGTCCGAGTAATACGATTCGCATGATGTTGGTTTGAGAGCTTCGCCAGGGGACAAGCCTGTAAAACTAACCCGGCCGGCCAGAACTGTCAAATAATTCCTGAACAAGAAGGTCTCGAAAGGGCCGGCGGGGTGCAAATGCCCGGCGGTTTTGATTTATCCTTGTTGCCTGGCAATTCACAGTTGCCGATACGCGCTTGCCCATTACGCTTGTCAACCTAGTCTTGTCAACCTAGTGAAGGCCCATGCCAGCCAACAACATCCTGTATGCACAGTCCGGTGGCGTGACCCCGGTCATCAACGCCACCGCCGCTGCCGTGATCGATGCCGCACGCCGGCACCCCGATCGTCTCGGACAGGTCTACGCCGCGGCCGACGGCATTATCGGCGCACTCGAAGAACGCCTGATCGACACCGGCACGCTGACCAGCCAGGACCTGGCCATGCTGGCCAAAACACCCGGCGGCGTGTTCGGCTCGTGTCGCTACAAGCTCAAGTCGGTCGATGAAAACCGTCGTGAATACCAGCGCCTGATCGAAGTGCTGCAAGCCCATGAAATCGGTACGTTTTTTTACAATGGCGGCAACGATTCGGCCGATACGGCCCACAAGATCGCGCGCATGGCAAGCCAGGCCGGTTATCCGCTCAATGCCATCGGCATCCCCAAGACCATCGACAACGACCTGGCCGTGACCGACAACTGTCCCGGCTTCGGTTCGGTCGCCAAGTACGTCGCGGTGTCCATCATCGAGGCCAGTCTGGACGTCCAGTCGATGTCTTCGAGTTCGACCCGGGTATTCATCATGGAAGTGATGGGCCGCCACGCCGGCTGGATTGCCGCTGCGGCCGGGCTGGCGCGACGTCAGGATGGTGATCCACCGCAGATCATCCTGTTTCCGGAGGTGCCCTTCGACCAGCACAAGTTCCTGGCCGCGGTGGATCGTTCGGTCAACGAGCATGGATATTGCTCGATCGTGGTCTCCGAAGGCGCACGCTATGCCGACGGCCGTTTTTTGGCCGACGCCGGCACCACCGACGCATTCGGCCACAAGCAGTTGGGCGGTGTGGCGCCGGTGATCGCCGAAATCGTCAAGCGCGAACTCGGGCACAAGTACCACTGGGCCGTCAGCGACTATCTGCAGCGCTCGGCGCGCCACATTGCTTCCAGAACCGACGTCGAGCAGGCCCGCGCGGTCGGCGAGGCGGCCATCGAACTGGCGCTGCAGGGCAAAAGCGGCGTCATGCCGGTGATCAGGCGGACCAGCGACGAGCCGTATCAATGGTGCATCGAGACCGCGGCGCTGGAAGACATTGCCAACCATGAAAAGAAAATGCCGGCGGCGTATATTGACGAGGATGGCTTCGGCATCACGCTGGCCGCGCGTCGGTACCTGGAGCCGCTGATTCGCGGCGAAGATTATCCTGACTACGACGAGCACGGCCTGCCGTGCTACCTGCGGCCCAATTTCAGTTATGTCGAGCGCAAGCTCGAAGCGTTTACGCCGGCCTGATGGCAGGCGGGCGATCGATCGATTCAAACAAAACTCAAATCCGGGAACTTGAATGACAAGCAATCTGACCGAACTGACCGACTGGGTCGACTCTGTGGCCATGCGGACCAATCCGGACGAAATCCATTGGTGCAACGGCGGCGCCGAGGAAAAATCGGCACTGACCAACCGGATGCTCGAAACCGGAGAACTGCTGGAACTCAACCCCAAGACACATCCGGAATGCTACCTGCACCGGTCCGACCCGCACGATGTGGCGCGCGTGGAGCACCTGACCTTTGTCTGCACGCGCGACAAGGACGATGCCGGTCCGAACAACAACTGGATGTCGCCGGAAGACGCGCACCGGGTCATGGACGAATTGTTCGACGGCTGCATGGCTGGTCGAACGATGTATGTCATTCCGTACTGCATGGGACCCATCGATTCGCCGTTTTCGCGCCTGGGCGTGGAAATTACCGACAGCGCTTACGTCGTGGCCAACATGCGGATGATGACGCGCATGGGCGACCCGGCGCTCGAGCGCATCGAGCGCGAGGGCCGATTCGTGCGCGGCCTGCATTCGACCGGCGAACTCGACCCCGATCGGCGCTTCATCATGCACTTTCCCGAAGAACTGGCGATCCAGAGCTTTGGTTCCGGCTACGGCGGCAACGCGCTGCTGGGCAAGAAATGCCACGCGCTGCGCATCGCCAGCCACCAGGCGCGCAACGAGGGCTGGCTGGCCGAGCACATGATGATCGTCGGCATCGAAAACCCCGACGGCCAGATACGCTACATCGCCGCGGCATTTCCATCGGCCTGCGGCAAGACCAACCTGGCCATGCTGATCCCACCCGAGCCCTATCGCAGCGCCGGCTGGAAAGTGCATACGGTGGGCGACGATATCTGCTGGCTGCAGCCGGGCGAAGACGGCCGGCTGTACGCGATCAACCCGGAAGCCGGGTTTTTCGGTGTGGCCCCCGGCACCTCGGCAAAAACCAATCCGAATGCACTGGCCATGCTCGATCACGATACGATTTTCACCAACGTCGCGGTGACCGAAGACAACCAGCCGTGGTGGGAAGGCCTGGATGGCCGCACGCCGGCGCTCGACTGGCAGGGTCGCCACTACGATCCGGAAAACGGTCCGGCCGCGCACCCGAACTCGCGCTTCACGGTTTCCATCAAGCGCTGCCCGAGCTATACCGGGGAAGCCGAAAATGCCGCCGGCGTGCCGATCGACGCGATTATCTTCGGCGGCCGGCGAGCCGGACTTGCGCCGCTGGTGATGGAGTCGAAGGACTGGACGCACGGCACCTTCATTGGCGCAAGCATGGCCTCGGAGACCACGGCGGCAGCCAACGGCAAGGTCGGCGTGGTCCGGCGCGATCCGATGGCCATGAAGCCTTTTTGCGGCTACCATTTCGGCGACTACTGGGGTCACTGGCTCAAGATTGGTGAACAACTGACGCAGCCACCAAAGATTTTCCAGGTCAACTGGTTCCGCCGTGACCAGCAGGGCGATTTCATCTGGCCGGGTTTCGGCGAAAATCTAAGGGTGCTCGAGTGGGTGCTTGAGCGCTGTTCCGGCCAGGCCGATGCACTCGAAACGCCGGTCGGCCTGATGCCCGACGCCGATGCCATCAACACCGAAGGGCTGTCGCAGCGGCCCGATATGGAAACCCTGCTGGAGGTCGACAAAGACGCCTGGCGAAATGAGATCGACGAGATCGAAAAACACCTGCAGCAATTCGAGCCGCGCACGCCCGTGGCATTGAAGGAGACGGCAGAAAAGATTCGGCAATCGCTGTAAATTCCGCCGGGCCAGGTTTGGCCCGGCTTCCAACACTCCAGAATCAAAACAGGCCAGTCAATGTTCGTATCCAGCGCCGATATTTCCCAATCAACCCGAGCCGAAGACGGCGCCAGGCCTGTCGCTCTGGTGTTGTTGGCGGAAGATGAATTGAACCGGTGGTTGTCGGCCGCCGACCCGCACGACCGGAAATGGGTCCAGGGCAGTCGCTTCAAGGCTGATCCCGGCTCGCATCTGGTCGTGCCGGGCAGCGACGGTGGAAAAAAAATGGTGTTGGTGGGCTGCCGCCGCGACCGGCTGTTGTGGACCCTGGCCGATCTGCCCGCGCGCCTGGCCGACGGCCGCTACGCGCTTGAAGCCGGCTTCAGCGATCCGGAAATCCAGTCCCTGGCCATCGGCTGGGCACTGGGCCATTATCGTTTCGATCGCTACAAGTCGGTCGAGCGCTCGGGCGCCGCGCTGGTGGTGCCCGAAGCGCTGCAGCAACGGCTGGAGGTCTTGCGCGATGTATCGTTTCGAGTGCGCGACCTGGTCAATACGCCGGCCAGTGACCTGGGGCCGGGCGAGCTTGCCAATTTTGCCGAGGCGCTCGCCGAACGCCACGCTGCGAGCTTCGATGTGGTGCAGGGCGAGGCGCTGGAAAAAGGCTTTCCGGCGATCCACACCGTTGGAAAGGCCTCCAGCCGGGCGCCCCGGCTGATCCGGCTCGAATGGGGCGATCCAGCACATCCGAAGCTGGCCATCGTCGGCAAGGGTGTGATCTTCGACAGCGGCGGGCTCAACATCAAGCCTGGTTCGGGCATGGTGCTGATGAAAAAGGACATGGGCGGTGCCGCCCATGCGCTGGGCCTGGCCGAATTGATCATGCGTCTGCAACTGCCGGTCAACCTGCGGCTTTACATCCCGGCCGTGGAAAATGCCATTGCCGGCAACGCTTTTCGTCCCTCCGACATCATTACCACCCGAAGCGGGACCACGGTCGAGGTCGGCAATACCGATGCCGAGGGCCGACTGGTCCTGGCCGACGCGCTGACCCTGGCGGCCGAGGAAGGCGCCGAGCGGATCATCGACTTCGCCACGCTCACCGGGGCTGCGCGCACGGCTCTGGGCGAGGACCTGCCGCCGTTGTATTCGCGCAGCATCGTGCAGGCGCGCGCGATCCAGGATCTGTCGTTCGAGCTCGAAGACCCGCTGTGGCAGATGCCGCTGTACCCACCCTACAAGCAGCAGATTCAGCCGGCGCTTGCCGACCTTTCCAACACCGGCACCAGCAGCCAGGGCGGCAGCCTGACCGCAGCGCTGTTCCTGGACCATTTCGTGCCCGATGGCATCGACTGGATGCACCTGGATATTTACGCCTGGAACGTCGGCGACCGTCCGGGTCGGCCGGCCGGTGGCGAGGCGCAGTGCCTGCGCACGATATTTGCCTGGCTGGAACAGACCTATGGCTCGGCGGCGAATGCCGGGTAAGCCCTAGCAGCCTGTCGGCCTTAACGCTGATCTACTGCGGAAAAGCCGGATTGGGCCAGATTCTCCGCTCTTTTTCGTTCAATAGACCCGCTATTCGCCTCAAAAGATCGAAAAATCTGACTCCAACCGGCTTCCCCTCGCTACGATCGGTCAAGTCCGACAGGCTGCTAGAGTCTCTGAAACATCCGGGCCCGCTTGCCGTCATCCGGGTGCGTCGGGCTTGGGTACACTGCGCAATTCGTTTCAAGGACGCTGCAATGAGCACTCGTTTGCCAGCCCCCCCCAAGCCGACCGGCTCCGGGCTGGGTTACGAAATCCGCCGGACCCTGCTGCTTGCCGGCCCGCTGGTCATTGGTCAGGTGACCAGCTTCGGCATGAACTTCGTCGATACCGTCATGGCCGGGCGCCTGGGTCGAATCGATCTGGGCGCGATCGCGATTGGCTCGTCGGTCTGGGCGGCCGGCTTGCTGTTCGTGCTGGGCGTCTTGATGTCGGTGTCGCCGGCGGTGTCCCAGCTCGATGGCGCCGGACGGCGGGTTCAGGCCGGCGAAATGACGCGCCAGGCCTTGTGGATTGCGCTGTTTTTATCGGTTTTGCTGGTATTGGCCGCACGCAATTCCGGCTGGGTGATGGCCGCGCTGGAAGTCGAGCCGCGGGTTGCAGGCCTCGCACTTGGTTATCTGAAGGCCATGAGCTGGGGCGCGCCGGCGATGACCATGATGCTGGTGCTGCGGTTCTTTTCCGAGGGCGCCGGCTACACGCGCCCGACGATGTACATCGGCGTACTCGGCATCATCTTCAACGTGCCGCTGAATTACCTGTTGATGTTCGGCAAGCTGGGCTTTCCACAGCTCGGTGCCGTGGGTTGCGGCTGGGCCACAGCCATCGTGTTCTGCATGCAGTTGCTGGCGCTGGCCTGGTATATCGCGCGGCGCGGCGTCTATCGGCCGTTCGAGCTGTTCGATCGCTTCAGCCTGCCCAGCCTGCGTGAAATCGGCGGCCTGTTGCGGGTTGGGCTGCCGATTGGCGTCATGATTTTTTTCGAGGGCAGTCTGTTCGTTTCCGCCGCGCTGTTGATTGGCACGCTGGGGGCCTTGCCGATTGCCGCCCACCAGGTCGCGATCAATTTCGCCTCGATGGCATTCATGGTGCCGCTGGGCCTGGCCGGTGCCATCACGATCCGTGTCGGCAATGCAATCGGACGGTCGGATTCGGCCGGCGCACGACTGGCCGGCTTCGTTGGCATCGGCATCGCGGCATGTTTTGGCGCAGTTTCGGCAACCGTGATGCTCACGGTTCCCGAATGGATTGCGCGTATTTACACGGCCGAGGCCGAGGTGATTGATATGGCGGCCGGGCTGCTGCTGCTGGCGGCAATTTTTCAGGTTTCCGACGGCCTGCAAGCGGCGGCGGCCGGAGCGCTTCGCGGCTTGAAGGATACCCGCATGCCGATGTTTTACAGCGTTTTTTCATATTGGGGCGTCGGCTTGAGTACGGGCTGGTGGCTGACGTTTCGCCAGGGTTGGGGGGCGCCCGGCATGTGGGTGGGGATGATCGCCGGTCTGACCGTGGCGGCCGTGCTGCTCGGTGGCCGGTTCCTGAGAATTACCTCCAGGCCGGCGTTTGCCGGTGAACGAAAGGCCGACCGACCCTGACTTTAGACCCTTGCGTTTCGCTCCTGCGGTGTTGACAATTGACGATCGTGGATGGACGAAAAGTCACGCGGCGTTGACGGGCCCGCGGTCAATGTCATGCCGGTTTCAAAACTGGCTTCTGAAAGCTCTGGCCAGTCGATCCATCTGTCCAGTCGGTTCCTTGAATCCGCTCAACCAATCAGAGAGTAAAGACCGATGACCGAACCAAAAAAAGCGAATTTTCTGCTGCGGCTGTGGCGCGGGTTCTGGAATGGCCTGACTGCGTTCAGGATTGCAGTGTTCAACATCATTTTTCTGTTTCTGCTGGCGTTGCTGATTCGGCTGATTTTTGCCCCGGGCGATACGATTGCCCTGGACGACGGAACGACCCTGGTGATAAACCCCGAAGGCTTCATCGTCGAGCAATATACGGGCTCGCCGGCCGAGCGGGCGCTGAACGAAGCATTGGGGCGGCAAATCCCCGAGACGCGCCTGCGCGACCTGCTGGCGGCGCTGGAGCTTGCCGCCGATGATGAGCAGATCGTTCAGGTCCTGGTCCGCACCGATCGCCTGCTGGGGATCTCTCCGGGCATGATCAGCGAGCTTTCACAGGCATTTGAGCGCTTCCGCCAGTCCGGCAAGCCGGTTGTCGCCTATGGCAGCACGCTGAGCCAGGGCACCTATGCATTGGCCTCGCTGGCCGACGAACTTTGGCTGGACCCCGACGGCCTGCTGCTGATCGAGGGTTACTCGTATTTCCGCAACTACTTTGCCGAGGGCCTCGAAAAACTCAAGGTGGATGTCAACCTGTTTCGGGTCGGCGAATTCAAGTCGGCGATGGAGCCGTTTATCCGCAACGACATGTCGGAATCCGATCGCGCAGCGGCGGAGTTTTTCATCGGAGGCCTGTGGCAGCATTATCTCGAAATCATCTCCGGGCACCGGGGCATGCCGGTCGAGCGGCTGCTCGATATCGTCGAAAATGCGGTCGATTTGCTCGAGCGGGCCGATGGCGATGCCGCCGCCATGGCCCTGGAAGCCGGACTGGTCGATCGGCTGATGACCCGGCCGGCGGCCCGCCTGGAACTGGGCCAGCGCGGAACGCCGGACGATCGTCGCGGGTTTCGACAGATCGCCATGGACGAGTACCTGATGGTTCCACGTCGGCCCAGCCCCGGCCGCGACCAGATTGGCGTAATCGTGGCTCAGGGCGCGATTACCGAAGGGCTGCAGCCGCCGGGGACGATTGGCGCCGAATCGCTGTCGAAGCTGCTGCGGGAAGCCGCCAGCGACGATCAAATCAAGGCGGTAGTGCTGCGCATCGATTCCGGCGGCGGCAGTGCCTTTGCCTCGGAACTTATTCGCCAGGAAATGATGGCGGTCCGGGATGCCGGAAAGCCAGTGATCGTGAGCATGTCCAACGTGGCCGCATCGGGCGGCTACTGGATTGCCATGGGTGCCGATGAAATATGGGCTTATCCAAACACGATTACCGGCTCCATCGGCATTTTCGGGCTGTTGCCGACGTTTCAGAATTCACTCGATGCCATTGGTGTCCATACCGATGGTTTCGGGGTCGCGCCGTTGGCGGGCGCGTTTCGAGTCGACCGTGAATTGCCCGAGGCGGCGCGCCGGGCTTTGCAGGCGATCATCGAGCATGGCTATTCGGAATTCATCGGCCTGGTCGCCGAGCATCGCGACCTGAGCGTCGAGCGCGTCGACCAGATTGCCCAGGGACGCGTCTGGACCGGCTCCCAGGCACGCCAGCGCGGCCTGGTCGACCAGCTGGGAACGCTGGAACAGGCGGTCGCCGCGGCCGCCCGTATCGCCGGTGTCGGAGACGATTACGAGACCACTTATGTCATGCCGCGGCTGAGTGTTTTGGAGAAAATATTCGCCGATGTCGGCGCCGAGGCGATGGCCCGCGCCGGTCTCCAAGGCATCATGCCGGGAATGGCTTATTGGCCAGGCCGGGATCTGTACATGAACGTGATCGAGCAGTTCAGGCGCGTTTCGGCCGGCAGCGCTCGAAGGAATGTGCCCGAAGTCATGGCACATTGCCTGTGCGAGGCGCCAATGTAGAGCGGGGGCCGTCGGTACTCAGCCGCCTTGTTTGCCGTTGCCCGCGATTGCGCCCGGCCCGCCTCCGTCAGGATTTTTTGCCGGGTGCAGCTTCGGCGCCTTTAACGTACCGCCGGGCGACTCGGTTTCTCCGATCGCGCGGTCGCCAAAGGCCATCTGCCGGGCCCGTCAGCGCCTTATGATGAGCGGACGGTGAATGCGACGGTCAGCCTTCGGGCAGGCGCGCCGGCGGCAAAAATCCGCCCATTCTGGCCAATGCCTCGATCTGGGGCAGGTCGCGAGCAATGACGAGCAAGCGCTGGCGCAGATCGCGCCGGCGCGAATCCGAGAGGTCGGGTTGTTCGAGTTCGGCCTTGATCTCGTATTGTTCCTGTTCCAGTTCGGCCAGCATTTTGCCCAGGTTGTAGGCGCTGGTAAAAGCCGCCAGACCGCATTGCTCGGGAACATCTCCCCCGGTTCGGCCCTGGTGGAAGCCATATTGCCGGGCACATTCGGCTGCCAGAGCGTCTTTCCATGCGTCGGTGGCCGTCTCGCGACAGGCTTTGGGCACCTCGTCGATCCACATCGCCAGCGGTCTTTCCGCACGCGCCGCGTTTTCTGCCATAACGACGCTGTCGCTACAATCAGGGCTGCTGGCACAACCGCCGAGCAGCACCAGGCATGCCGTGACAACGGCACCGGCAATCGCAACCGGCGGCAATGAATTTTTCATTTGCTGGATTCTCCGCAATCAGAAAAGTAAAAATAACCATTAAAGGATAGCAGTTTGGGCCGCGCAGATGACCTGATGCCTGGTTCAAGTTCCAGTCCTGGCCGCCGGATCACGCCGGCCTGGAATTCGAATCGACAGCGATCTGGCCGTCAGTCCGGAGATTGGCGCCCGATCGATTAGAATTGTCCATCAACCGCAGCCGGCAGGGCAACGATGAATTTCAAAAGCGACAACGAAGCGCCCGTGCATCCGAAAATTCTCCAGGCGCTGGCCGAAGCCAATCAGGGCTTTGCGACAGCCTACGCCGAGGATGACTGGAGCCTTGAGCTCGACGATGCGTTTTCGACGCTTTTCGAAACCCCGTGCCAGGTGTTGCCGCTGGCCACCGGAACCGCGGCCAATTCAATCACGCTGGCCTCGATCGTGCCCGAATGGGGGGCCGTCATGTGTCACGCCCTTGCGCATATCGAAAATGACGAAGGTGGCGCGCCGGAGTTCTATACCCACGGCGCCAAGCTGATCACGCTGCAAGGCGAGGGCGGCAAGCTGATGCCGGCTGAACTGGCGCGCGCGATCGATGCGGCCGGCTCGCACGGCGTACACAACGTCAAGCCGGCGCTGGTTTCGATTACCCAGGCGACCGAATGTGGAACCAGCTATCGGCCCGAGGAAATTCGCGCGATTGCCGAAGTGGCCCATGCCCGCGGCTTGCCGCTGCACATGGATGGCGCGCGCTTTGCCAACGCCGTGGCTTTTCTCGGCCAGTCACCGGCCGAGGTGACCTGGAAGGCCGGCGTCGATGTGCTTTCGTTCGGGGCAACCAAGAACGGCGCCCTGACGGCCGAGGCGATCGTGGTTTTCGGGCATCCGGAATGGCTGGAAAAAATGCAGCGCATGCGCAAGCGCGGCGGCCACCTGCTGTCGAAGATGCGCTACGTCTCGGCCCAGT
>JAVVET010000057.1:0-19061 GCA_032251235.1 Wenzhouxiangellaceae bacterium | reverse complement strand
CTTAACGCTGATCTGTTATTGATGTACTGCCGCGGAAAAGCCGGATTGGGCCAGATTTCCCGCTCTTTATCGCCGAATCGACCCGCTATTCGCTTCAAAAGATCGAAAAATTTGACTCCAACCGGCTTTCCCTCGCTTTGGATCGGTCAAGTCCGACAGGCTCCCAGGCCCTTCGACCCGGTCTATTGAGCCGTTGTGTTGCCGAAAGGCTGGCGAATAGCGGAATAAAAAAACCCCGCCGAAGCGGGGTTCTTGTTCAGACATTTACGCGGTTTTGATTAGATCGAAACGACGTTGGAAGCCTGCGGTCCCTTGGCGCCATCGGACACGTCGAACGTGACCTTCTGGCCTTCGGCCAGGCTCTTGAAGCCCGATCCGGTCAGTGCGCTGAAGTGGACGAAAACGTCCGCGCCGCCATTGTCTTGCGAAATAAAGCCGAAACCCTTCGCATCGTTAAACCATTTCACTGTACCAGTGGTGCTAGACATTGTATCTTTACTCTTTCAATTTATTTAGGAAAAAATCGGACGGCCATCAACGGCACGTACGACGTACTACAGTAACTACTTCGAACGTAACTCAGGAAATGGAGGAGTTTGATGGGTAATCGTTAAGGAATACGGTCAAATTCAACCACTGCTGTGTTCTGCAGTCCCGCGCATTATACACTTTTTGAAGGTAAGGGGGTTTTTTGATATCCGCGCAATTGTGCGAAACTTTGCTGGAAACGATCGGGTGAAAAAAGTGGTCGAGTCGCTTGAATACGAAACCCGGGATGTCTTTACCGGCCGGCGCTTTAACGGTAACCCGCTGGCGGTGGTTTTCGGCGCCGACGGCATCGGCGATGAGCGGATGCTGCAGCTCACGCGCGAATTCGACTATTCGGAAACCGGGTTTGCGACCAGGCGGTGCCGGTCATGGCCGGCACGCTGCTGATTTAGGCGGGATCGCAGACGGATCTGCCGGTCTTGTCGCCGGCGCGTGCCGGGAGCGGGGCGCGGTTGTGTCGAGAGTTGCGCATGAAATTTGTTTCAATCCCGACCTGTGCACAAATTTCAGCATCAATACAATAATGCTAATATATTTTCATCCGGTCGCAGGGAGGTCATGCCATGCCGTCTGAGCCGCAATCGTCGCTTGAAGCCTTTGATCCGGATGCGCTGGTTCGCGTTGCATTCTGCAGTGAGGCCAATTTCTCGACCTGGGCCGATCGGCACGGGATCGAAGTCGAAGTTTCGAGAATCATGTACCGGACGCCGCGGACACCTGCAGATGAACTGGTCGGCGGCATCTTTCATTGCGGCAACCGCTATTTTTTTCAGTGCATCGAAGGCCCGGCCGGCGCGGTGCACTCGTTTTGCCATCGCATAGCCGAAGACCGGCGGCATCGCCAAACCACGATCCAGGCGATCGAAGGCATTTTGGAGCGCGCCTTTCCGGTCGGTTCGATGAGTTACGTCGGAATGAGCGATGAATTGAAGGCGCTCCAGCAAAGGCACGGCTTGACCGAATTCAATCCCTATCGCTTCAGTGATGAACTGATTCGTGACTTCACCGCCCTGTGCGTGCTGCCCGAGGCGGGTTGAACGTGTTGGTTGTTGGTTGGCCGGGCCTCGCCTGGAATGACCCCGCAAAATCAGACACGGGATTCCGCTGTTTCATTCCGACGCAAACGGGGTCGAAGGCGAGCATTTTCGGTCTGCCGGCTCTGTGCAGGAACTTAGAATTGCATCGATCTGGTCATTGCCAAAACGGTAGCTGAAGCCCGCATTGCAAGGCAGGTAAAGAGCCTTTTCAGAATCCAGCCTCGTTGGGCTGGCATGGCCTGGCGCCGTCGCCGGCCTCAGCTGGCCCTTTTCCAGTTTCGCGACGTGGCGATGCGATCACGGCCGCCATGTTTGCCGGAGTACATGGCCTGGTCGGCCGCTTGCAGTGCGGTATCGATGTCGTCGTAAACCGGGGCGATGCCGAAGGTGAGCGTGATCGAAAAAACGCCGGCTTCGGTGGAAAAGCCGGTCTTTTTGACCTCTTTTGAAACCCGCCCGGCGATCTGCTCGGCCAGCTGTACATCGGTGCCCGGCAGCAGGAATACGAATTCTTCGCCGCCCCAGCGGCAAACAATATCGAGGCTGCGCAGTGCCTGGCTGAAAAGCGCCGCGAGTTGCTGGAGCACCTCGTCGCCGGCGGCATGCCCGTAGCGGTCGTTCAATGCCTTGAAGTTATCGATATCAACCATTGCGATGGTCAGGGGCATGCCTTGGTCGCGGCATCGCTGCTGTTGGAGATCGGCCAGTTCGGCGAAAGCGCGGCGATTCAGCAGGCCGGTGAGCGGGTCTTCGCGCGCGAGCCGGGTAATGGTCCGAAGGGCATTTTCAAGTTCACGGTTGCGTGCGCCCAGCTCGCCTTCAAGCTTTGATTTCATTCGGAATGCGCGCCAGGCCAGCAGTGCCAGGGCGGTGACCAGGACCAGTGCCACGGCAGTGCCGGCAAGCATCTGGTTGCGCTGATGCAGCTGGATCGCCTTGAGCTCGGCGTCGCGTTGCAGCCACTCGATTTCACGCTGCTGCTGCTCGACGCTGTAACGCATTTCGAGTTCCTCGATCTGTGTTGCACGCTCGTTTTGCAATTCGGTCTCGCGCCGTTCAATCAGTTGCTGAAGATATTCAAGCGCCTGCACCGGTTGGCCGCGCGCCGCGGAAAGCGTTGCCAGTTTGTCCAACACGCTGGTTTCAACCGACACGATCCTGCCGTCGGCCAGTGCCAGCGCTTCCAGATACTGCTGGTGCGCCTCGTCGAGCCGTCCTTGCGCACGGCGCAAGTCGCCCAGGCTCATGCGCGTTCCGGCAATGATCCGTGGATGACCGAGTGCTTCGACGCGCGCCAGCGCGTCGGTACAGCTGGCTTCGGCGGCGGCCAGTCTGCCGATCTCGACCTGGCGGCTGCAGATGTTGGCCTGCTGGTAGGCGCTGGCCGTCTTGTCGCCGCGCTGCAGCGCAAGCGACAAGGCTTCCTGGTGCGCGACCAGGCCGGCTTCGGGCCCTTCGAGCTCGGAAATGACCAGTGCGAGGTTGCCCAGAATCGAGGTTTCCATCGCCTGGTCGTCGAGTTCGCGTGCCAGTGGCAGGGCTTGCTGGTAGTACTTGCGCGCACGCTCGTAATCGGGAATGAAATTGTTGGCCACGCCCAGCGCGTTGAGAATGCGGGCGCGACTGACCCGTGCATCAGTCGATTCGCGGGTTTGTTCAAGAATCTCCCGCGCGGCGTGAAAACGCTCCAGTGCTCCGGCGATGTCGCCGTCCTCGGCCAGCACGGTGCCGTGCAGGTAGAGCGCATCGGCGGAGATGACGTCCTGGTCGAGTGTCGCAGCGATTTGCTGCAAGCGGACAGCGTCATCGGCTGCGGCCTTCAGGTTGCCCTGGTTGCGCTGGATTTGCCCACGCAGGTACAGTAGCCTGGAAGCGGCCTCCAGGTTTTTGCCCTGGGTATCGAATGCTCGGTCGGCCGGGATGTGCATATTCAATAGCACGATCGCGGCTGCAGGGTCGGCGTCCTGGAGCGACTGGGCCCGTTCCAGCACGTCTTCGGCCGCCCACGCATCAATGCAGGCGACCAGCCACAGGATCATGGCGGCTCGGCTCAGCTTCGTGCATGCAGATGTGATCGATTGCATTGGATCGGTACCCCGTGACTGGAGTGAATGTTGTTTTTCTGGCCGTCGCACAGTTCTACTGTCGTCGGGCTATCAAACGACAATAAGAATCCGCGCTAGTTGTTTAAATTCATTGCAATAAATGAGCCAAACCTGGAGGAAGTGAGATGTCCGACGCAGGCGGCATTTGCGTTTATTCTTTGCACTCAAGCTGTATCAGCCAATTTCCGTCGCTTTTACCGACCACGGCGCATTGAAAATCATGAACAGTATTACCTTCGATCATTCCTACCATCGGCTACCGGAAAGCTTCTACGCGCGCGCCCGGCCGCTGTCAGTTCGGGCGCCGGAACTGATCGCGTTCAACCACGAGCTTGCCGCAGCGCTGGGCCTGGAACTGTCGAGTGTGGACCGGTCTGCGCTTGCCCTGCTGTTTTCCGGCAACCGCCTGCCCGAAAGTGCCGAGCCGATCGCGCTGGCCTATGCCGGGCATCAGTTTGGGCATTTTGTGCCGCAATTGGGCGATGGCCGGGCACATTTGCTCGGCGAACTGCTGGCCCCGGACGGCGTTCGTCACGATCTTCAGCTCAAGGGTTCGGGGCGCACGCCATTCTCGCGCGGCGGCGATGGCCGGGCAGCGCTCGGGCCGGTGCTTCGGGAATACCTGCTGAGCGAGGCCATGCATGCGCTCGGTGTGCCGACCACGCGCGCGCTGGCTGCCGTGACCACCGGCGAAACGGTGATGCGCGATGTGCCGCGACCCGGTGCGATCGTTGCGCGGGTGGCCCGAAGCCATATACGGGTGGGAACTTTCGAATATTTCGCTGCCCGCGGCGACCAGGCCGCCTTGGCCGTGCTGGCCGATTATGCCATCGGCCGCCACGACCCGGAACTTGGCAAGCTCGATGACCGTTACGCGCGCTGGCTCGAGGCGATATTGGACCGCCAGGCGCGGCTGGTGGCCAGGTGGCTGTCGCTGGGCTTCATTCACGGCGTGATGAATACCGACAACACGGCTGTTTCCGGTGAAACCATCGATTACGGACCGTGCGCATTCATGGATCACTACGACCCGGCCCAGGTGTTCAGCTCCATCGACCGAAACGGTCGCTATGCCTACGCCAACCAGCCGCGGATTGCGCACTGGAACCTGGCTCGGCTGGCCGAGGCGCTGCTGGGGCTGCTGTCGACCGACCGGCAACAGGCCACGGAAATCGCCAACGATATCCTCGAAGGCTTTGCTGCGCGATTCGAACGATACTGGCTGGGCGCGATGCGTCCCAAGTTGGGCCTGCAGCAGGCCGACGACGACGATGCCGCGCTGATCCAGGACCTGCTCGACCTGATGGAGGCCCAGCGCGCCGACTTTAGCCAGACCTTCCGAAAGCTGGCCAATCTGGTGGCCCAGGACCGCAATGCCGCCGAACTGCAGTTCGAATCGCAGCCGGCGCTGGATGCCTGGCTGCAGCGCTGGCGTCGGCGCCTGCAAAACGAGCCGGGCGGTCCAGCGGCTGCGGCGCGGCTGATGGCTGCGCATAATCCGGCGTTCATACCGCGCAACCACCAGGTCGAGCGCGCCATCCGGGCCGCAGAGGACCGGGGCGACTTTTCGATCTTCCACGAATTGCGTCAGCTGCTGGTCCAACCGTATCGGAATCAGCCGGAATTTACCGCCTACGCGGAGCCACCGGAGCCGCACGAACGCGTGCTGCAGACCTTTTGTGGTACTTGATGTTCGGCTCCAGGCTTCTGTTTTTTAGGCGGTAAGTCAAAAGTGTTTTCGCCACGCGCTTCGCGCTTGCAGGCGACTTGCTTTTATCAGCGCCACAAAAGGAACTCGCCAAAGCCGGCGCAGTCGGTGGCGAATTGCAGTTGGTCTTCAGGCTCGTGGCAGCGCAACGGCGGGCCGAACAGGGGCAATTCAATAGGCGAAAGCCTTGAGCTGGAAAACTGCATTCCTCTGCCGTTCTCGCCCCGGCAGCTTCTCGGACTTGACGCTGATCTACTGTTTATGTACTGCCGCGGAAAAGCCGGATTGGGCCAGGTCTTCCGCTAAATAGACGCACTATTCGGGTCAAAAGATCAAAAAATCTGACGCCAACCGGCTGTCCATCGCTTTGGATCGGTCAAGTCCGACAGGCTGCTGGAACAGTCAATGCCGAGTTCGGGATCAACCGCGCGGGTGGGCTATGCTTGATGAATGAAGACAAGCGCCAATCTTCGCGCCGCCTGCGCCGATCGAGGCGCTCGCTGGCGGGCGTTTTCGGGGCTGTTGCGGTCGCTTTGGATGTACCGCCGGCCGGGACGCCAGCGGTCTTTGAGAAACTTCTATCGCCAGTGGATACAGCCAGGTGATCTGGTGTTCGACATCGGCGCGCACGTCGGCGATCGCAGCCTGGCGTTTGCCAGCCTGGGGGCGCGCGTGGTGGCGGCCGAACCGCAGCCGCAATTGGCGGCATTTCTGCGCCGCGGGGTCGGGCGCAGGCGGCGGATCCGGGTGCTGGAAACGGCGGTGGGCGCCACCGAGGGCCCGGCTTCCATGTGGATCAGCCGGGCCACGCCGACGGTTTCGTCGTTGGCCGAGGAATGGAAAAGTGGCATCGGGCGGGCCAATCCGACCTTTGCAGGCGTGAACTGGGACCAGCGCTTGACGGTAGCCGTGACGACGCTGGACCGCCTGATCGCCGATTACGGCGAGCCGGTGTTTTGCAAGATCGACGTCGAGGGCTTCGAGCACGAGGTGCTGGCCGGCCTGGGTCATGCGCTGAAAGCCTTGTCGCTGGAGTTCGTGCAAGGCTCGCTCGACACCGCCCGGGCGTGCATTGATGAGTTGCAGCGGCTCGGGTGCTACCAGTTCAATGCCGTGGCCGGCGAAGGCAGGGCGTTTCTCTGGAGTGACTGGCGCGACGCCGAAGCCGTGCGCACCTGGCTGGCCGACGGCGCCGATGGCGTTTCTTCGGGTGATTTATATGCTCGATTGATCCGGCGTAGTATTGATGACTGACGATTGGCCGGCCGGCGACAGGTCGATGATTGGCTGCTGATTGGCCAATCCAGCCCTTCTCGTGCACCGGTTGGTGGTCACGAAATTCACCGGCAGCGACGGCCCACCTTTCGATGAGGTATCAATGAACATGAACTGGCAGGATCTGACTGCGCCCGAACTCAAGCGCCTGGTCAGTGATGAAAGCATTGCCGCGATGGTGCTCGGCGCGATCGAGCAGCACGGCTCGCATTTGCCGTTGTCTTGCGATCTCGATATCGGCTGCGGCCTGCTGGCCCGGGCGCGCGCGCAATTGCCCGGCGATTTTTCGCTGGTCGAATTGCCGGCCATGGCGATCGGCGCCAGCGAGGAACACCTCGGTTATGCCGGTACCTTGAGCATCGCGCCGGAAACCGCCATCGCATCGCTCGAATCGATCGGCGCGGCATTGAGTGCCGTGGGCATCAAGCGGCTGGTGCTGTGCAACAGCCATGGCGGCAATATCGCCTGGATGGAAACCGCGGCGTTGCGGCTGCGTCGGCGCTTCGGGATGCTGGTGGTCAAGATGACCTATACGCGGCTGGGCCATCCGCCCGATGGCCTGGATGCCGATGAATTGCGACATGGCATCCACGGCGGGGCGCTGGAGACGGCGCTGATGCGGGCCCTGGCGCCGAACAAGGTGCGTGAAGACCAGCTCGGATGCTTTAAACCAGTTGGCTTTGAAGACTGGCCCGGCCCGACCGGTGATGTTTCGTGGGCCTGGCTGGCGCAGGATCTGGATCCGCGCGGCGTGGTCGGCGACGCCGGTGCCGGCAGCGCCGAAATAGGCGCCAGGCTGGTGGAGTTTTATGCCGGTCGCATGGTCGATGTGCTGCTTCGTACGCGCGAGTTGACGTGGCCGCCGGGGCGGCGGCCCGACCCGTCGTCATTCGTCGAGGACGTCTCGAAGTAAGTGGCCCGAGCGGCTGGCCTTGGCGTTCAGGTAGCGGCGGTTTTCGACGGTCACGCGACCGTATATGGCCTCGCGGCCGACCACGTCGATGCCGCCTTCGCGCATTGCCGCGATCTTTGACGGGTTGTTGGTCAACAGGCAGATGGAATTGATGTCCAGTTGCTCGAGCATTTCGATGGCCACCTGGTAGTCGCGCTCGTCGGCGCCAAAGCCTATTTGCGCGTCGGCCTCGACGGTGTCGCGCCCGGCATCCTGCAGGCCGTAGGCGCGCAGCTTGTTGGCCAGCCCGATATTGCGCCCTTCCTGGGCCAGGTAAAGCAAAACCCCGCCGCCCAGTTCGGCGATGCGGGCCACGCTGGTGCGCAACTGTTCGCCGCAGTCGCAGCGCAGGCTGGCGAACAGATCGCCGGTCAGGCAGGCCGAGTGGATACGCACCGGCACGGCCGGCTTCGGGCCTGCCTGCTCACCGACGACCACGGCGATGTGTTCGCGCAGGCCGTCGGCTTCGCGAAACAAGACGAAACGGCTTTTGATGGTATCGGCCAGCGGCACCTGGGCCTCGGCGACCCGGCGCACCCGCCGTCCTGCATGGGTGGCGTATTCGATGACGGCCCCGGCGTCGGCCTCGATCATCTGGCCGTTTTCCAGGCTGGCTTGCAGTTGCGCGCCGGCCTCGGCGTTCAGCCTTACGGTAACGGCCGAGGGCAGCAACTGGGCCCTTCGCATCAGCGCGATGGCCGCCCGATCGGCCGGCTCGGCCGGCATCATCACGCCGCTGGCCTCGACTTCGCTCATTTCGCGCGAGCAGGCAGCTTGTCGCAGCTGCTCCAGATCGAGCCTTGAGTCGGCCGGCAGCGCCAGCCTGACCGCGTCAATGGTCTTGAGGCCAGGCGCATCGATGCGCTGCATCCGGTGACTGGTCAGGATCAGCGATATCGAATGGCCGGGCTGATCGATCCAGTCCGGCACGGCCTCGGGGGCCCAGTATTCGGTCGGCAGGACCAGCACCGGCCCGGCCGACTGTGTCAGCACCACGGGCAGGCCGCGGCGCAAATCGAAAACCAGCCGTTCGATCTGCAGCGGCGAGCGGTCGCGGGAAATGTTTGGGTCCATATGCGCTATCGTAACGGCTTCAATGGCGAATGACTTGTGAAGATTGGATCGGGTGAAAACCGCATCGGGTAACGACCAGGCCGGCAGCGACAGCCCGGACCTGGATGATGCCTGGCGCATCATCCAGACCGCGCGTGATCACGATTGGTCGAAGGCGGCATTTTTCGATGAGCGGATTGGCGGCCGGGCGCTGCGGATCTACCGCGGTGGCCGGCATGAGGCTGAGCGTTCGCTGGATGCGTCGGCAGCCGAACTGCTCGATTGTTTCCTGCCGCTGGTCGCGCACGCGCAATCGCTGGTCATCGGCCAGATCGGGCAGAGCCTGGATGGCCGCATCGCGACCGAATCGGGCGCTTCCCACTACATCAACGGCTTGCCGGCGCGTGTCCACCTGCATCGACTGCGCGCGCTGGTCGATGCCGTGGTCATCGGTGCCGGCACGGCGATCGCCGACCTTCCGCAGCTGACCGTTCGTCACGTACCGGGCCGCAATCCGGCGCGCGTGGTACTGGACCCGTCCGGCCGCGTGCCGGCCACCGGACCCTTGTTCGAGCCCGAGCCGGCAGCATCGGCGCCGGTAACCCTGCGCATCGTCGGCATCGGCGCGCGGCCGGACCCGAGCCGGGTCGATGGTCACGCCAAACGCCTGGAACTGGATACCGGCCAACACGGCTTCGATCCGCACGAGCTCCTCGCGCTGTTGCAGCGGGCCGGCTACCGGCGCGTGTTGATCGAGGGCGGCGGGGTGACGGTTTCACGCTTCTTCCAGGCCCAGGCGCTGGACCGCCTGCACCTGCTGGTCGCGCCGCTGCTGATCGGATCCGGTCGCTCCGGCCTGGTACTGGACCCAATCGATACGCTCGACCAGGCCACGCGCGCGCCGTTGCGCCGCTTCAACTGTGGCGACGACACGATTTTTGACCTGGCACTGCAGCGTCGCAAATGAGCAGCAGCGCCGTCGTGTGCGTCGTTCATGCCGTTTAGGGGCTTGCGAACAGGTCGATGTGCCCGATTTCCACTCCCAGCGTACCGTGCTGCAAAGCCTGCCGACGATTGGTCATCCAGGCGGCCAACCGTGCGGCATCAGCGGGCGCCTGTTCGGCCAGGGCATCGGCCCGACCCTCGAGCATGCTGACGCCCAGCGAGCGGGCCATGGCCGTGCCGGCCTCGATGCGCCAGGGGCTGGCCTGCGTGTGGAGCTGGTAATTGCGGGCCCGGAATGCTCTGGCCAGCACGGCGGGGGCGTCGGCTCCCAGGGCGGGCCCAAGGCCCTTGTCGCGGCGCTGGTGCGCGTTGAAGGTTCGCGATGCCCATGCATCCTCGGTCGATGCAATGGCCTTGCCGCGGGCATCGATGAAACGCCAGTGGCCGTCGACGCTGAGCGTGAACAGCACGGCGCAGGCGGCCGCGCGGCATCGTTCGGCCAGGCCTTCGACCCAGTCGGCCGAGACCAGGTCGAACAACGCCGAGGCGCAGACCAGGTCGACGCCGTTGAAGTCCAGTGCGGCAAGGTCGCCGAGATCGAGTGCCGAGGTCTTGATTTCAAGAACGTTTTCCGAAGCTTCGTGGTTCCGGGCCGCCCGGCGCGCGGCATCGAGCAGCGCGGCGTCGTGGTCGATCAGCAACCATCGCTGCGGGCCAGGCAGGCGGGCAGCGAGATAAAGCAGGTTGTTGCCGCCGCCGGCGCCAAGATCGACCAGCTGCGGCGGTTTTGGGCGCTGCTGCAGCCACTGAGCGGCCCGCTTGGTGAGCGCCTCGCTGCGCGCACGTTGGTCGGCGGCGCGGCGAAGTTGCAGCCAGCTATTTTCGAAGCGCTCGTTGTCGCGGCCATCGGACGCTGCCGGGGCGGGGCCCTTGCCGGGTATTTTGCTCATGCCGGCGCGGCCGGCGCGGTCAGTGCGCGGATGAAGGCATTGCAGGCCCGGCCCCAATCGCAAAGACGACTACGCGCCTCGAGCGCGCCGCCGGTCAGGTCCCGGCGCAGCGCCGGCGTTTCGAACCAGCGCACAAGCGCTGTGGCAAGTGCCAGCGAATTGCCGGCCGGCACATGGATGGCGGCCGATTTGGGCGCCGTAAAGCCCAGCGCGCCGCCATCGGTCGTGAGCAGCGGCAGGCCGCGCGCCAGGGCCTCGGTGACCACCATGCCGTAGCCCTCGAACAGCGACGGCAGCACGAACAGCCCGGCCTGGTCGTACAGGCCGTCGAGTCCGGCTTGTGATACTGCGCCGGTGAGCTCGAAGCGCTCGGCCAGGCCGCTGGCGTGGATGTCGGACCGGACCGCCGCGGCGCAGTCGGAATCGCGATTGTCCGGCCCGGCCAGCGTGCAGCGCCAGTCGTGACAGCCGAGTCCGGCCAGCGCTTCGATCAAAAACCGGTGGCCCTTGCGCGCCACCAGGCTTGCCACGCAAAGCAGCTGTTCGGGGCCGGATTCACGGCCTTGCAGCCGGGCCCGGACCCGGTGGCCGATCGGCGCACTGTCGACGCCGGGTTCAACCACCTGCGCCGGCCCGGCAATCATGCCGAGCCGGACCAGGCGATCGGCGGTAAAGCGGCTGGTCGCAATGACCCGGTTCGCGCCTTGCAGCGCCGCGGTCTCGAGGATTTTGAGTTTTTTCTGCCGGGCCGGCGACAGGCCGGTTTCATCAAACAACGGGTGGTGTACCAGCGCCGTGATATCGAGACGCCGGCGATACGCCCGGACGACCTCGGGCAAGCCGCCCATGGCCAGGCCGTCGATAACCACGGCCGAATCTTTCGCCAGCCCGGCCAGCGTTGCGTCCATGGCCTGGCGTGCGCGCGAATCGACGCGCGAATCGGTTACCGGGAAGCGGCCGCCCAGGCCGATCAGCTCGACGTGCCATCCGCGTTGGCGCAATTCGCTGCAGATTCGCCGGTCGAAGCGATAGCCGCCGGTCGGCTGGTCCGGATCGCCGGGAACGATGAACGTCAGCTTGCGGCTCAAAGATCGCTCTCGAAGGCGGCCCAGGCGATGTGCGACTCGTGCAGCTTGACCCGGATGCGTTCGATGCCGCTCGCAGTCTCGCCCAGTCGGCGGTGTGCAATCGCATCGGCGAGGCGATCGAAAATGGTTTTTGCCATGAACTCGGTCGTCGTGTTCCGGCCCTGGAAGTGCTCGAGATCGTCGAGGTTGCGGTAGTTGAAGTCGGCCAGGATCTGCTTGAGCACCTCGGCGGCGAGGCCGATGTCGACCACCAGGCCGAACGGATCGAGCTGGCCGCGAAAAAACGTTGCATCGACAATGTAGGTTGCGCCATGGGTGCGCTGGGCCGGGCCGAAGATCTCGCCGCTGAAGCTGTGGGCGATCATGAAGTGGTCTCGAACATTCAGGCTGTACATCGATTGCCGTCCTTTTCCTATTGTTTTCCTGACTAGCGTCGTGTCTCGGCAACGCTCCCGTTTGCGCCTTCGACACCGGATCCGGCGGGCATCGATCGCTTCCGTTCGACGCGTGGCAAGGCCTTCGGCGATCGATGCGCGCCCGATACTGGCTCTGGAGTTCACCCGAATTCCTCAACGGGTATGAACGATCGCGATCACTGAGACACGACGCGAGTCCAGTTTGTTTTTGATTGCCGCCTGACGATGGTCGACGGCAAGCGGATCCTGCTGGGTCCGTGGCACGGGTCCGATTTTCAATCCTTGTATCGTATCAATGATGCAGCGCTTGAAAAATCCCCACGCCAGGCCCGTCAGCGGGTCTTTCCGGTGCTCTTGCATCCGGGAGTTTACGCAACAGCCGGATAGACCACCCGGTGACAAAGCTCGCCGTGGTCGGGGTCGAGAATCCGGGCGTAGGATCGTGGCAGCGCATCGAACGCCGTTTCGCCGGAGATCAGCGCATCGAAGCGCGGGTCGGCCAGCAATGCCAGTGCCAGGCACATTCTTCGGCGGTGGTTCCAGCGCGCCTGGCGCCGGGGCGGCAAATGTCCGACCTGGCTGGAGCGCAGCGTCAGTCGACCGGCGTGGAAGTGCTGCCCCAGCGGCAACCCCACCGATTGCTCGCCATACCAGCTGAGCTCGATGATGCGGGCCTCGAAGCCGGCCAGCTCGAGCGCCCGTTGCAGCCCCGCGGGGTCGCCGCTGGCGTGCAGCACCAGGTCCTGGTCGCCCGGCGCGTCTTCCGGGGCAGCGAAGGCCAGCCCGAAGTGCGTCGCAAGTGCCGTCCGCTCGGGATTGTTGTCGATCAGCGTGACCCGGCTTCCGGCAATGCTTGCGGCCAGGCACGCGCACAGCGTGCCGACGACGCCGGCGCCGATTACCGAAATTCGATCGCCGATGCCAGGCGATGCATCCCACAAGGCGTTGACCGCGGTTTCCATGTTGGCCGCCAGCACGGCGCGTCGGGGCGGTACATCAGCGGGCAGTGCAAGCGCCTGGTCGGCCGGCACTCGATAGACATCCTGGTGCGGGTGCAGGCAGAACACCGTCTGCCCAAGCCGGTCGGGCGGGCCTTGCTCGACCCGGCCGACGCTGGCGTAGCCGTACTTGACCGGAAAGTCGAACCTGCCCTGCTGGAACGGCGCGCGCATGACTTGATGTTGTGATTCGGGCACGCGGCCGCTGAAAACCAGCGCCTCGGTGCCGCGGCTGATGCCGCTGTACAGCGCGCGTATCAGCAGTTCGCCGGGATCGCCGGCGGGCAGTGGCTGTTCGAGAATGCGGCAGCGGCCCGGCGAATCGATCCAGAGCGCCCGCGATGCGATCCCGGCCGCGATAAACGGCGATTCTGTTTTTTTGTCCTGTGGCTTCATTTCAGTCATTCGTCAAAATTTTCGAGTCGCCGGCCGCCGGCCGTTGAGCTGCTGAAGACAAACGATCATGGCGAAGAAAAGTCGGATTGAGCCGGATTCGTCGCGTTTTTCATTCAACGGGCTCGCTATGGGCCTGAAAAGGTCGAAAAATCCGGCTACAAGCGGGTGTTCTCGCTTAACGATCGGTTTAACGCTCAGAACGCTCAGTCAACTCCGACAGGCTTCTGCATCAGCGCCAGGACCGACAGAATCCCAAATTGCCGAATTACTATATACCGTGCCGTCCGGCGTGATGCAAATCACGGAAGTGAAAACACGCAGTACTCGTTCGTATTAGCATGGAGGCTCGCAAAGCAGTCGACAGGAGCATGGCACTGCATCGATGAATATCGCGCTCGCAACAGCCGCCGTTCGATCCATTGGCCCGGAACTTCTGACCGGACTGGTCTTGTCGCTGCTCGGCGCGTTTGTTCTGGTCGGATGGCTCGAGGCGCCGGCTCGAATCGTCTGGGCAGCGCTGGGCATTTACCTGGCAATCGCCTGGATGGTTGGCTCGAACTGGCCGGCGCGTCATCGGTCATTCGGTTGGCCGAACCGGGTCACGCTTTTGAGAATCACGCTGGTGGCCATTCTTGCCGCGGCGCTTTTGTTTCCCGAACTGTACCGGCACCACGGACTGTTGATGGCGGCACTGGCGATGGTGGTGCTGCTGCTCGACGGCGTGGATGGCTGGCTGGCGCGCGCCCTGAATGCAAGCTCGGCCTTCGGTGCGCGCTTTGACATGGAAGCCGATTCGCTGCTGGTGCTGGTGCTGAGCATCGCCGTTTTCAGCACCGGCACGGCCGGGCCATGGGTGCTTGCGATCGGCTTGCTGCGATACCTGTTCGTCGGTCTTGGCCGGCTGCGGCCGTGGCTGGCGGGTGAACTGCCCGACAGCGCCCGGCGCAAGTGGATCTGCGTCATCCAGGTACTGGCGCTGTCGATCGCAGTGGCCATGCCGGCGTCGCAGACGCTATTCACAGCTTCCATCGACCCGATCGCCGTCAGGCTGATGCTCGCCGGCGCCTTGATGCTGCTGACCGCATCGTTCGCGCTCGACATGGTTTGGTTGGCCGGCCGGCATCGACGCCGCTCGACCGCCGAATCCGAGGCCTTTCAGGCTGAGGCAGACTCGGAAAGCGCCGGTCTGGCGGCTGGCGCCAGTGACACCACAACACCATTCAATGACAGCAGGAGGCAGACATGAAATGTTCAGCCCGCCTTATTCACCACCGTTCCGTCGCGAGGGGTCGTCCGGCCCAGTGGCTGGGGCGTTTCGCGACCGAGTGCACCGGAAGCGTACTCGCCTGTACGGTGAGGATGCGCGACCGAGCGAAACGTCGCAGACGCAGGCCTGACGGCGCCGCAGCAGGAAAGGTGGTGAATAAGGCGGGTCCAGGACACGCGGCAGCATCGGCTACCCGGGTCAAGTGCATCCGCAAGCGCATCGACAGCACCACAAGCTGGTTGACGAGCAGCGGTCTGGCGGTCATTGCGCTGACGCTTGCCGCCCAGGCCGCGGCTGAACCGGAAACTTTCGAAATCGACCCGGAGCATTTTTCGATCGGCTTCCAGATCGAGCACGTGGGATATGCCGATGTGATCGGCCTTTTTACCGAAGCCTCCGGGCAGTTCGTTTACGACGAACAAAGTCGTGAACTGCAGTCCGGCCACGTAGAGGTTCGTGCCGACAGCGTATTTACGGCCCACGACAAGCGCGATCGACATGTGCGCGACAGCGATTTTCTCGACACCGAGCGACACGAAATCATCCGTTTCGAAGCCATCGAATTTCGGCCGGATGACGATTCCGGCGGCACGTTGACCGGCGACCTGACGCTGCTCGGCCAGACCCATCCGGTGGAACTGGACGTGACCATCAACAAGGCTGCTGAATACCCGTTCGGCCACGGCAAGTACACGCTTGGCGTATCGGCCAGAACGACCATCGAGCGCAGTCGCTGGGGCATGAGCTACGCGGTCGACAACGGACTGGTTGGCGATGAGGTTGATCTGAAACTGGAATTCGAAGCCCTGCGAAAGTAAGCCTTGCCGGGCTTCCGATACGCCAGTGTACCCGGTGGCTAATCCTGTAATGTTCAGCGAGTCGGAAAACGCCTGGCTGCAAGGCGATGGCGTGCAGGGAATGGCAACGTCTGTTCCAGGCGACAAACGAGCGCGGATGAGTGCGCTTGTTCTTTCGTTCGGGCTCGCGCTGTGGCAGCGCGCCTGAGCCGACATTGCGGCGTTGCGCCCCTTGTAAAAGGCTTGCCATTCCCTGCGGTCGCGCCTTGCACTGTCGGTTCAGGCACGCTCAGAATGTCCCAGGATTAACGGCGAGGTACACTAACGAAGCTCTGACTTGGTCAGAGCTTCCCTAGCTAAAAATCGACAGAATGGCCGGTCATTGGTGTAATAAATGAAGATCAATAAAAGAATTCGTCTTGTTCATATCGGATTGATAAAAACGGCAACGACATCAATGCAGGAATTGTGGTTCAGAAATCCGAAAACATGCCTGATTCATCATGGAATGCTCCCTCTCGTAGAAAAAGCCCGTTTAGAGGGCCGCAACCCGCAAAAGAAGGATTCGCTCCCTCTGACATGGAAATTCGACTACCCACCCGGCCCAGATCAGCAGATCGTAATCAGCCAGGAAGCTTTGTCCACGGCGTACATCAACGAAAGAGCACAAAAATCGGAAATCCTGGCATTCCAGGAAATTGCAGCCCGTTTAACCAGTCAGGTGGTTCCGGAGTCCAAAATTTTAATCACCGTCAGGGCTCCTGATCGCTGGATAAAATCTGCTTACAATCAAACGATCAGGCAGGGAAGTACAAATACTTTTCCCCAGTTCCTGGCGCTCGAAAAAGACTTCATCAAACAGTCTCTCAACGTTATTGATTTGCTTGGAATCTGGAAAAAATTCTTTGGAAAAGATAATGTCCTCGTCCTTCCAATTGAATTGATGTGGCAGGACAAAGAGAAATTTTATGATGCAATCTTTGAATTCTCAGGTCTGCCAGCTCCTGACTTCCGTCTGTCAACGACTGCAAACAGCTCCCTTGGCAACGAACATCTGAAGTTAATGCGAGAATTCAATGAATGGGTGGATCTCTTCTCCAGACACGGGATCTATCAGGGCAAGATCCCGCACCAGGTCAATCAAGCGTTGAGCATTATACGATTTGCAGTACACCGCAGCCTGGAATCCCCGTCTTTGCCTCTGGACGAGAAGCTTGCCGAAGTCGAAGCGCAGCTTCCAGACTGCAAGGTAGACACCGGCACGATAGACCGTGATTTTTTAACCGATATCAAATCTTCCTATAAAGAATTTCTGGACCAAACTGCGTTTCAGGATTTCAGGGTTCTATATACCTGAGTCGAGCAATTCGTCCATTACAGGATTTCTCCCTGACAGAACCGCACCTGCGACCTCATCGCATCCGGCTCTTCCGGGCAGGTCACTCGGATTGACGCCCATCCACATCGGTCAGAATAGTTGTCGCCTTGTTTGGAATCGGCTCCAAGCCTGCCTTGTTCACCACCCTTCCTGCTGCGGGCCTGACGACCCCTCACGGCGGAAGGGTGGTGAACAAGGTTAGGCGTAATACTGTTGAGTCAGGCAGCTTTTGTAGGTGCCTGCTTGCAGGCGAATGGCTACGGAGTCCCGTTTTTGTTCGCCTGCAAGCAGGCTTCTAAAAGTGCCAATCCTGAACCCAACAGCGTTGGGGCTAAGCGGAGCGGACAGGGGCTTGCAGTGAAGTATTTTTGACGCGAGACACGCAATGCAAGGAAGCGGTGTCGGGCGAGCCTTGCCCACCGGGACGAATTTCTGGCCTCGACGCATCGATTACCTGGGCCGGATTGTGTGCCCCAGCCGTGGGATGTGCCGAAATCTGATGTGAAGTCAACCCGATGCGGTAACGGCAGGGCCTGGGGAAGGGGTGGTGGCTACGGGTGGATTTGAACCACCGACCTCAGCATTATGAGTGCCGCGCTCTAACCAACTGAGCTACGTAGCCACGGGTAGCCGAACATTTTCGGTCCAATCGGATCCGTTGTCAACTCCGCTGGGGCATTTTGTTAGCCCAAAGCTGTAATGTCCCCTTTCCACAAAGTTAAAGTGTCCCCTTTTCTGCGACAGCGAGGCCTGGCATCAAGCCCGGGTCTTGAAGTAGCGGCTTGCCTGCAGGCCGGTCAGGTCGATGTGGGGCTTGCGGCCGGCTACGAGATCGGCGACCAGCTCGGCCGACCCGGCGGCCTGGGTCCAGCCCATGGCGCCGTGGCCGGTGTTGAGGTACAGGCCGGCAATGGGCGTGGCACCCAGCAGTGGCGGTCCGTCCGGAGTCATGGGCCGAAGACCGGTCCACGGTTCGCCGGGGGCGTTCATGATTCGATCGCGCAGTCTCGGCAACAGTTGCGCAGCACCTTCGAGCAGCACCTTGAGGCGTTGCCGGTGGATTTCCATGTCGTGGCCTGCAAAATCGGCCAGCCCGGCGATGCGCAGGTGATTTCGACCCAGTCGCGCGGTCACGAATCGCCGCCTGAGGTCGAGCACCGGCATGGTGGGCGCCGGATCATCGTCAGCCAGTTCGATTGTTGTCGAGTAGCCCTTGACCGGATAGATGGGAAGCTTCAAACCCAGCGGCTCGAGCAGTTCGGTTGAGTTGCAGCCGGCCGCGACCACGCAGGCATCGGCATTGATTTCGCCGCGGCTGGTTTCCAGCCCGGTGAAGCGGCCGCTGCTGCACTTGATTCGGGCAACGGTGGTACTCGATACCAGCCTTGCACCCAGACCGACGGCGCGCTCGGCGACCTGCTGGCTGAATACTCGCGCGTCACCGGATTCATGGCGTGGAAACAGCAGCGCGGCATGGAATTCATGGCCGACTGGTGCCAGCGCCGGCTCCATTGCGATGGTTTCATCCACGCGCAGGCGGCGCAGTTCGATGCCGGGATGGTTGATTCGGCGCCGAAGCTCGATGGCCTGTTCCAGTTCGTCGGCGCTGAAGTACAACTCCAGCGAGCCGCCCAGGACCTGCTGGTACTGCAGATCGTGGCGTTGACGCAGGCGTTTCAGGCAATCGCCGGAATAGACCGCCAGGCGTGCTGAGCGGCGCGCGTTCTCGTAGTATCGCGCCGGCCGCGAGTTGGCCAGAAATTGCATCCCCCAGCCAAGCAGGCCGGGCAGGGCGCGCGCGTCAATGCGGTAGGGTTTGTCGTTCGAGCCCAGCGATGACAGCAGCCGGCGCAGCGTGCCCGGCGGATTCCACGGTTCGGCGTGGCCCGGTGTCATGCCGCCACCGTTGGCATGGCTGGTTGCCGCGGCCACTTCGGCGGCCTGATCCACCAGGGTGACTTCAAGGCCTTTTTCGACCAGTGCCAGCGCGGTTGTTGTGCCGATTACGCCGGCACCGAGAACGATTACGTGCATGATTTTCCGGTGATCTCGATGGGCCAGGAGGTCGCAGCGGCGACGCGACATCAATGATAGCGTGATCGGACGATGGTTCCGCGGCCGGTTTGGGGATCACGGACGAAAGGTTT
>JAVVET010000056.1:0-19128 GCA_032251235.1 Wenzhouxiangellaceae bacterium | reverse complement strand
GCCAACCAGCCAACCAGCCAACCAGCCAACCAGCCAACCAGCCAACCAGCCAACCCGGGCATCGCGGTAAACTGATTTTCCAATGCATGCCGACGCCTTCGTCCAGCTGATTTTCCTGATCTTCGCCGGAGCCGCGGTGATCGCGACGGTGGCGCTGTTCGCGCGCCAGGCGCTGCCGGTGGCCTATATCTTGCTCGGTGCGCTGTTCGGGCCCTGGGGCCTGGGGCTGGTCAGCGATATCTCACTGCTCGGCGGCATGGCCGAGTTCGGCATCATCTTCCTGCTGTTTCTGCTCGGTCTGAACCTGGAGCCGCGCGAATTGCTGCGCATGTTGCGCGAGGCCGTGCTGGTCACGCTGGTGGCCTGCGTGGTGTTTTGCGGGCTTGGCGCAGGCATCGCTCTGCTGTTCGGCATGGACTGGCTGCAGGCCTTTTTGATTGGCGTGGCGATGATGTTTTCGAGCACCATCCTTGGCCTGAAGCTGTTGCCGACCTCGACGCTGCATCACCAGCGAATGGGCGAGATCATCATCGCCATCCTGTTGCTGCAGGACATCATTGCAATCGCCGCAATCCTGGTCATCCAGGGTTTCGCCGGCAGCGCCAACCCGGCCCTCGATGTGGCGGTGCTGCTGCTGACTGCACCGCTGATCTTCATGGCCGCGTTGGTATTTTGCCGGTTCGGCCTGATGCCGCTGCTGCGGCGATTCGACCATTTCCAGGAATATATTTTTCTGACCGCGATCGGCTGGTGCATGGCGATGGCCGTCATCGGCAAGGCGGTTGGCCTTTCTCACGAAATCGGTGCCTTCATTGCCGGCGTGGCGATCGCGGCCAGCCCGGTTTCGCGGTTCATCGCCGAGACCCTGAAACCGCTGCGAGACTTTTTCCTCGTGGTGTTTTTCTTTGCGCTTGGCGCGGGCTTCGAAATGTCGCTGCTCGGCCAGGTCATGTGGCCGGCGCTGACGCTCGCCATCGTCATGCTGCTGGTCAAGCCGCTGGTTTTTTCAAAACTGTTTCGGTTTCAGAAAGAGCGCGCCTCGGTATCGCGCGAGATCGGCATTCGGCTGGGGCAGGTCAGCGAATTTTCGCTGCTGGTCGCCGTGGTTGGCCTGCAAAGCGGCCTGATGACGGCCCAGGCCTCGTACATCGTGCAGGCCACGACCATCCTGACCTTTATCTTTTCCACCTACTGGATCGTGCTCAAAGTCCCGAGCCCGATCGCCGTAAGCGACGAGTTGCGTCGCGACTGATTGAACCGGATCGATCGGCGCCCAGGGCCGGCTTGCGAGTCATTGGCACGGTTTGTTGCAAAAATGGGCGGTGTACACTTGCCGCTGTGCATTCAAACGGCCCGATACCATGAACCGATTCTTAGCCCGCCTTATTCACCACCCTTTCTACTGCGGCGCCGTCAGGCCCGCGTCTGCGGCGTTTCGCTCGGTCGCGCATCCTCACCGGACAGGCGAGTACGCCTGCGGTGCGCTCGGTCGCGAAACGCCACAGCCACTGAGCCTGACGACCCCTCGCGACGGAAGGGTGGTGAATAAGGCGGGCTTAGTCGCAGTCGCCCTGTTCGCATTCCCGATGCTGGCCTGGGGCCAGGCCGCCGATGCCGATCCGCGCGACCAATGGTGGGAAAACCTTACGGCACTTTGTGGCCAGGCATTTTCCGGCCGGATGACCCACTTCAGCCGACCGGCCGACGAGACCTGGCTGGACAAGGAGGTCGTGATCCACGTGCGCAAATGCAGCGAGCACGAGATTCATATCCCGCTGCATGTCGGCGAGAATCGCTCGCGGACCTGGGTGCTTGCGCGTACCGATAGCGGCTTTCGGCTCAAGCACGACCACCGGCATGAAGACGGCAGCGAGGATGACGTGACCTGGTATGGCGGCCACAGTACCGATCCGGGTCGCGCCAGCCGGCAAACCTTCCCGGTCGATGACTATTCGAAAGCATTGTTCCTGGCCCACGGCCTGGAAGCCTCCGTGGGCAATTTCTGGACCATGGAAGTGCATGAAGACAAGTTTGCCTACGAGCTGGTTCGCGCCGGCCGGGTGTTTCGCGCCGAATTCGACCTGGCCAACCCGGTCGAGCCCCCGCCGCCGGCTTGGGGGCATGAGTAGCTTTTTGTTGTTGGTTGGTTCGTTGGCTCGTCCTTTGTTGGCAGGCCGTGGATGGTGGGGCGGGCTTTCAGCTTCCAGGCATCGGTCGGCTTGGGCCGAAGGGCGTGAGCCGACGTTCGGGGGCATTTTGAGACGTCGGATTACGCTTCGCTAATCCGACCTACGCGAGGGGGCGCGACGGGTCCGACGGGTCCGACGGGTCCGACGGGTCCGACGGGTCGGTCATTGCGCAGGCGTAGGCCGGCTTAGTCCGAAGGACGTACGCCGACGTTTGGGGGCATTCTGGAACGTCGGATTACGCTGCGCTAATCCGACCTACGCGAGGGGTCGCGACGGGTCCGACGGGTCGGTCATTGCGCAGGCGTAGGTCGGCTTAGTCCGAAGGACGTAAGCCGACGTTCGGGGGCATTCTGGAATGTCGGATTACGCTTCGCTAATCCGACCTACGCGAGGGGTCCGACGGGTCCGACGGGTCGGTCATTGCGCAGGCGTAGGCCGGCTTAGTCCGAAGGACGTACGCCGACGTTTGGGGGCATTCTGGAACGTCGGATTACGCTGCGCTAATCCGACCTACGCGAGGGGTCGCGACGGGTCCGACGGGTCGGTCATTGCGCAGGCGTAGGTCGGCTTAGTCCGAAGGACGTAAGCCGACGTTCGGGAGCATTCTGGAATGTCGGATTACGCTTTGCTAATCCGACCTACGCCAATGCGGAAGCCGTGTCGATCTGCTTTTCGTTTTCGATTTAGGCGTAGGTCGGCTTAGTCCGAAGGACGTAAGCCGACGTTTGGGAGCATTCTGGAACGTCGGATTACGCTTTGCTAATCCGACCTACGCCAGTACGACCGGTCAAGTCCGCTAGGCCATATCGTCGTCGGGGGCCATGATGGGTTCGGCGCCGGCGCGGATTTTGGCATCGAGGCCGAGTGTTTCGGGCAGCATGCGGGTCATGAAGAAGCGTGCCGTGTCGAGCTTGCTCCGGTAGAACTTCGCCTGGCCTTCGCCGGCCGCGAGTTTTCGATGCGCGATCGCGGCCTGCCGGGTCCAGACGAAAGCCATTGCCGTCAGCGCGAACAGGCGCAGGTAGTCGCTCGAGGCGGCACCGGCTTCCATCGGGTTGCCGGCCATTTGCTGATAAACCCAGCCGGTGATGTGTTGTAGCCGGTCGCGGGCTTCCTTGAGCGGCGTGGTGAATTCGGTCAGCTCCGGCTCCGGCGTTTCGGCCAGCAGGTTTTCGACGTGGGTGAAGAACGATTTGACCGTCTCGCCGGAATGCGCGGTGAGTTTGCGCCCGACCAGGTCGAGCGCCTGCACGCCGTTGGTGCCTTCGTAGATCTGGGTGATGCGCACGTCGCGTACGAACTGCTCGACGCCGGTGTCGACGATATAACCCGAACCGCCGTGGACCTGCATGCCCAGGTTGGCGACCTCGGTGCCCAGGTCGGTGAAGTAGGCCTTGATGATCGGCGTCATCAGCGCCACCCAGTGGCCGGCGCGCTGCCGCACTTCGGCATCCGGATGGTGCTGTTCCAGCTCGAGCTGAACGCCGGTGTAGAGGCCCAGCGCGCGTGCGCCTTCGACCGATGCCTTGCCGATCATCAGCATGCGCCGCACGTCGGGGTGGACGATGATCGGGTCGGCCGGCTGATCCGGATAGCGTGCGCCGTCCAGCGCCCGGCCCTGCAGCCGTTCGAGCGCATAGGCGGCAGCGTTTTGCTGGGCCACGACGGCCATGCCCAGGCCCTGGATGCCGGTGACCAGGCGTGCGGCATTCATCATCGTGAACATGCACGAAAGGCCGCGGTTTTCTTCGCCGACCAGTTCGCCGATGGCACCGTCGTACTGCATTTCGCAGGTGGCCGAGGCCTTGATGCCCATCTTGTGGTCGATGCCGGTGCAGCGTACGCCGTTGCGCTCGCCGAGACTGCCGTCGTCGTTATCGAAGAACTTGGGAACGATGAACAGGCTGATGCCGCGGGTGCCGGCCGGCGCGTCGGGCGTGCGGGCCAGCACCAGGTGGACGATGTTTTCGGCCAGGTCGTGTTCGCCGGCCGAAATCCAGATCTTGGTGCCCGAGATTCGATACCGGCCATCGTCCTGCTTTTCGGCCCGGGTGCGAATCAGCCCCAGGTCGGTGCCGCAGTGCGATTCGGTCAGGTTCATCGTGCCGGTCCAGCGGCCTTCGACCATCGGCGGCAAAAAGCGCTGTTTCTGGGCATCGCTGCCGTGGTGGTGGATGACCTCGTAGGCGCCGTGGGTCAGGCCGGGATAGGCGGCAAACGAGGCGTTGGCCGAATTGATCATTTCCGAAAGCCCCAGGCCGACAAAGCTGGGCAAGCCCTGGCCGCCGTATTTCGGGTCGGTCGTCAGCGCCGGCCAGCCGCCTTCGGAATACAGCTTGTAGGCCTTGCCGAAGCCGCTGGGAGTGGTGACGGTGTGGTCCTTGTACACACAGCCTTCGACATCGCCGACGCTGTTGAGCGGCTGCAGCACTTCCTCGCTGATGCGCGCGGCCTCCTCGAGCACCGCATCGATCAGGTCCGGCGTGGCCTCGGCCATCGAGGGCAGCGCGCGGCACGCTTCCAGGTCCAGGAATTCATGGAACAGGAAGCGGAAATCCTGCATTGGGGCTTTGTAGAAGGGCATGGGCGTTTCCGGAGTTGAAGGGTTGTTCCATACGCAGCCGTATGGTGCGTTGGTGAAACTACCACAACCCGCGTCGTCGTGGGGTGTCAGGCAAAAAGAAAGCCCGGCGGGGCCGGGCTTTCTTGACTTGCGTCGGTTTTTTTAGCGGAGATTGTTTCGACAATTGTCGAGACGATGGTAGCGACAATCGTAGAAACAAGCGAACTTCAAACTACAGCGCTGAGGCGTCGAGGAAATCCTCGGCGTGCGGGTCGCCGGTGGTGTTGGAGAAGCCGCTGGCATCTTCGGCCGTCGACAGCAATCCGGCGCGGGTATTGGCAAATGCCGAGAAATTGGCCGACTGGTTGTTGCTGGTCATGAACAAGGCTGCACCGCCGGCCACGTGCGGGCTGGACATCGAAGTGCCACTGATGGTGTTGGTGCCGCCATCGAACCAGGTCGAAAGAATGCTCACGCCCGGTGCGGCGATGGCCACGGGTGCCGATGCATTGGCGGTCCACGAAGCGCTGGCGTCACCCCAGTTGGAGAAAGAGGCCCAGTCATCGGATGAATTGGTGGCGCTGACCGAAATGACCGCGTCGTCGTAGGCGGCCGGAACCGCGCCTGCTGCGTCGGCCCCGGAATTTCCGGCGGCAACGACGAATACCACGCCCAGGCCTGTGGCCTGGCAGATCGCGCGGTGCAAGTTGTCGTCGCCGGTAAACGTGCCGTTATCGCAAGAACCGGTTTTGGATCCGCCGCCACCAAGACTCATGTTTGCAACCACGGCCTGGTTCAGGGCTGCCGCTTCGGCCGCGACCCAGTCGACGCCTTCGATGATGCCGGCGAAGGTGCCGGAGCCGCCGCTGTCGAGCACCTTGACCGCATGAAGCGTGACGCCTGGGGCGACGCCGACGACTTGTGCGTCGTTGTCGATCGCACCGACGGTGCCGGCCACGTGCGTGCCATGTCCGTTGTCGTCATCCCAGCTGTTGTCACAGATGCGGCGATTGCGCGGGTTGCCGTTGCCGTCGGTGCAGGCGACCGCGGCAAAGCCGTTGCCGAGATTGGCCTGCAGGTCAGGATGCGTGGCGTCGATGCCGGTGTCGATGATGTAGACCCGCGTGCCGGTGCCGGTATTGGCGTTCAGCGTGGCGCCAATGCGTTCGATGCCCCAGGGCACGGTCTGGCTGCTGCCGGTGTCGCCGCCGCCATCACCGCCGCCGTCGCAAGGCGGGGTATTCGGGCTGTTGCAGCTTTGCATGGTGCTGACCGGCTGATCAAAGGAGACGCTGGCGACCAGCGGGTCGTTGCGCAGCGCGGCCAGGCGCGCTTCGGGAACCCGCGCCGCGAAACCGGAGAACACGGTGCCGTAGGTGCGGCTGGCGCGAACGCCATGGTCCTGGGCAACGGCCGTGGCCATGCCGATATTTTCGGCGCGGCCCTGCGAGCGATGCTCAACGTCGAGCGCGACGATGACATCGACGAAACGATTATTGTCCTGGGCCGCGGCGCTTGCGAAGGGTAAAAGCGCGACGAACAGCAAGAGGAAGGTTTTTTGTATCATTTTTTATTCCCGAGTCTGGAGTGATCGAGTCGAAAGTGCTGCCTGGCTTGCCAGGCGCACATCCGTCCGGTGTACGTCGCCCGGGCCCGGTGAAGGAGTTTTTGTGCTTGCCGACCCTGGCGACCGCTCGATCCTAACCCGCGCCAATAGCCGGATGCAAGTGTTGAGATGCCGCGAAATTTGCAAAAAGCCGCGATCCGGTCGGCGTGCCGTGGCAATTTCGACCGGCAAGCGGGCGGTTTCCTGTTACCGGGGCTGGATTTGCAGCAGGCTTGCCAGCAGCCCGGCAAAAATCGTCAGGCCGACCCAGTGGTTGCTCAGAAAGGCCTTGAAGCAGGCTTGCGGGTCGCGGTTGCGGATTCTCCACAGCTGGACCTGGAACAGGCCGAAGGTGATGACGACAGCGGCGAACCAGGCCGGCTGAGGCACGAACCGAAGCCCGAACAGCAGCAGCGCGGCGGTCATCAGGCCCATCAGCACCGCGAGGACGGGGATGTCGTAGCGGCCAAACAGGATGGCTGTGGACTTGACGCCGGCCTCGAGGTCTTCTTCGCGATCGGCCATGGCGTATTCGGTGTCATAAATCAGCACCCAGATGATGTTGATCGCAAACAGCCACCAGGCGGGCTCCGGAAGCTGCCCGGTTTCGGCGGCGAAGGCCATGGGAATGGCCCAGGCGAAGGCCACGCCGAGCGCAATTTGCGGCAGATGGGTAAAGCGCTTGAAGAACGGGTAGCTGCCGGCCAGCAGCGCGCCGACCAGCGCCAGCATCAGGGTCAGCGTGTTGGTCAACAGCACCAGTGCCAGGGCCAGGCCCAGTAGAACGAAAAACAGCGCCAGCGCCTGGCGCGGCTGCAATTCGCCGCAGGCCAGCGGCCGGGCGCGCGTGCGAGCCACGTGGCTGTCCAGTTCGCGATCGGCAAAATCGTTGATCACGCAGCCGGCCGCCCGCATGACGACTACACCGAGCGTGAATATCAGCAGGTTCTTCAAACCGGGCCGGCCGCTGCCGGCCATGAACAGGCCCCACCAGGTGGGCCACAGCAACAGCGCAATACCAATGGGTCGATCGAAACGCATCAGCCTGAGCCAGGGACCGAGCGGGCCCTGGAAGATTCGGGCCGAGAGTTTGAATTCCATTGGTGGCGGTTCCGGCTGTGAAAAGTAAATTCGATGCGTTCGAAGCCCTGTGGTGCAGGCCAGTGATAGCATAACGGTCCCCATTGTACGTTTGCCGACAAGCCACATGAAAGCCATCGCTTCTGTATTCACGCTGCTGCTTGGGGTGGCCATTATCCTGGCCGGCAACGGCCTGGTCGGCACGTTGCTGGGTGTGCGCGGTGAGCTCGAAGGCCTTTCGGCATCGGTGCTCGGCTTGATCATGGCCGGCTACTTCGCCGGTTTCATGGTCGGCACGTTTGCCGTGCCCCGGCTGATTCGACGCGTTGGGCATATCCGGGCATTCGCGGCACTGGCCTCGCTGGCCTCGGTTGCGGCGCTGCTGCACGGCCTGTATCTGCAGCCTGTCTTGTGGTTCATTCTCAGGATTGCCTCGGGCGTCTGCATCGTCGGGCTGTATATCGCGATCGAAAGCTGGCTCAACGAGCAGACCACCAACGAGCAGCGCGGGCATGTTTTTTCGGCCTACATGACCACCACGCTGATCGGCCTGGGCATCGGCCAGCTGCTGCTCATGGCCGGCGATGCCCGGCAACTTGAACTGTTTGCGCTGGGTTCGGTGCTGCTTTCGCTGGGCCTGGTGCCGGTGGCCATGACCGATGTCCACGAGCCGCCCATTGCCGAGGGCAGCCGGCTCGGTCTCGGCAAGCTCTATGACATTTCACCGCTGGGCGTCATCGGCTGCATTTTCGCCGGCGCCGGCGCCGGCGCATTCTGGGGCCTGGGCCCGGTGTTCGCCAGTGCCATCGGGCTGGACAAGGGCGGCATCGCCGCGTTCATGGGCCTGGTCATTCTCGGCGGCGTGATCATGCTTTGGCCGGTCGGGCGGCTTTCCGATCATTTCGAACGCAGGCGGGTGCTGGCCTGGACGTGCGTCGCGGCATCCCTGGCTGCGGCCGCGACGGCGTTCCTGATCCCGTTCGGCACGATCTGGGTCATGGCAGGTGGCCTGGCATACGGTGCCTTTGCGTTCAGCATCTATTCGCTGGCGGCCGCGCATACCAACGACCACCTCGAGTCCACTCACATTCTCGAGGTCACCTCGGCGCTGCAGCTGCTGTGGGCGGGCGGAGCCATCGTCAGCCCGATCGTGGCCGGATTGCTGATGCAACGCTTCGGTCCGGAATCGCTGATGCTGTTCATGGGCGCCATGGCGCTGGCCCCGGCGGTATTTGCCGCCTACCGGATGCGGGTCAGCGAAAGCATCCCGATAGAAGACCAGTCCGACTTCGTGCCGCAGTTCGTCACCTCGCCGGCCGCGCTCGAGATGCATCCCGATCTTGAAGCGGCCGAGGAGGTGCCGGCGCCAGATAAGCCTGGCGAAGAACCCGGGGACGCAGGCGGTGAGAACAGCCGCAGCAGCTGAAGGAGTCGTGCTGAAAGATTCTGACGCGGATCAGGGCCAGTCGGCACTCAACCGATGACCGGCTTACCGATCATGCTCAGCCGATTTTGCAGTGCGAATCGGGCGCCGTTTTCCGAACATGAATTCACAGCTGTTCGACCACGTGCTTCGGGTTTGCAGGAGACGCGCTTGTGCCCACGCGGCAGCGCCAGGCAAAAGCGCTGGACAGGCGACGGAGCCGCTTTAAACCCCGCTACCGGCCGGGCCTGGTGTTTGTTGCCGGTCTTCGCCGGACGCTTTTGCTTTTCGACGTGTCGGCCGGCCATCAAAATTCGGACGCCAGCCAGGGCGCCCGAAATGTTGTTAATTGTCACGGTCGTCAACTGGAACTTTCCAGAAGTTCCCGCCAGCCCAGGTTCTCGCGCCAGCTGCGGATGGCCTGGATCGTGCCTCCCTGGCCCGGGATGTTGCAGCCTAGATCGGCCCAAGGTTCGGCGAGCCCGATATTATCAAGCACCTTAGTTGTATCGGGATAACTGCGTTCATGCGTTTGTATGCCGCATTCGGCCAAAACCTGTCGCCAGCCGTCTATTAGCGAACAATTGTAGGTGATCGTGTGTCTCCCGCCGCCGGTCAAGTCGACAATAGTTTCGCCGAAACCGTCGGGGTGGTCCGGTCCGATAAGTGCTCCGCCGGCAAAGGTGTCTACATTTTGCGGATCGCCCCAAGTGTCGAATGCTTTCAGTACATCGAGCCAGGGGTCGCCCAGAATGGCCTCGATTCCGATCTCAAAGAGACCGCCTTCGGTCAAACTGGACAATGGAATGTCGGCAACGTAAACCATGCCCCTGGTCTCCCCGTCGCCGCCTCCCGTGATCGTAAATGTGCCACCAAGCCCAAGGACCAAGCCTGCAAACTGAGCCTTGCCTGACCACTGGATATCGCCTTCGACGATGACCAGGCCACTGCCGGTGGGCGATCCGCTCATGCTCAGATCGCCAGTGACATAAGTCAAACCGCTGAAATCGGTAGCGCCGCCGATGCTGAAATCGCCGTCAATGAAATTGAGCGTCGCTGTGTAGGGACTTCCAAACTCGTCTACGAAATCAGTCAAGGGGACAGTGACGGGATTACAAGCGAGCGCGGTCGGAGCGTTCATGAAGGCCCTGATCTCGAGCGCGAAGCGTGCCATCTGCGATGCCGAATTGAACGGCGACTTGTAATCGGAGCGGCCTACGCCGCCCCGGTAATTGCCCAGTCGGTCGACATCATCGATTCCCTGGACGATTGAGTTGGCATTTGCCAGGCTGCTGGTCGATACCGCCGCGCCGCCGTTACCGTCGACGATGAATTTCTGGCTATTGGCCGGATCGAACAGCACGGTTGCATCGCCCTCGACCCGTAAAGCAGATAGACCGTCTGATCTGAAGTTGTCGATCCTGACCTCGATCTCGCGCGTGGCAAGTTCGCCACCATTGGCTGCAGAAACCAGCCCCAGGCTGGTGACATACATTTGCACAGGGGGCTGAAAACCCGGATCGCTTGCGTCGGCAAAGCCCGGATCCTCGAGGCAGTCGGCTTTCAGTTGATAGCCGATTGTCAACTGTTGTGCGGCACCGGCCTCGAGCGCGAGTGTTTGCGTATCAGCATAGCCATCGTCGCTCCATCCGCCTTCGGCGCGGTTGCACCCGCGCGCATCCCAGCGCGTCATTCCGTAAGCCAGCGCCTCGGCAACTCCGGCCGATGCGGCCTCGAATGCCAGCGACTGAACGTTGACGTTGCCGGCCATGCGCTCCTGCATTTGAGTATTGCTGAGTGCGGCAACGCCGACGATGGTCATGATCAGCAGAATGAGAATGCTGAATACAAGTGCAGTACCTTGCTGCCTGCCAGTTGCTTTTATTAAAGAATGCATTACGGCTTCTCCAACTCGGATTACATGGCGATCACAAAGACACTAAAGGCTGACCTTGGTGGACACCGGATCAAGGCAAATCGGGAACGGCATCCCACATCATTTTCCCGAGGACAATATTTCGAAATGCAGCTGAAAGCTCGACCGGCACCGGGTTCGCATCCGGCCCAACCGGTTCGAGCAACAGGCCAATTCGTATGCCGTAGCAGGTTTCATTCAGAATGGACCGCTCATCGTCGAAATCATCGCCGTTGACCCACAAGGGGCAAGATGTGCAGTCGCTGGTAATCGTCGACCCGGCCGGGCACATGAATTTGAAGCGTATATCCTGCAAACCGGTTGCAAGACCAACGGTTCGGCGACTGATCAGGCCATCCTCGTCGACCACTGTCCCTTCACAGCGAAGCTCGCCGTCCTGTACGAAATATCGGTTGGTCACGATGCCCGAATCGAGCATGGAGCCGACCCGGAAACCCTCGGCACAACTGCCGCGTCCGGAATACCGGATAGTGACTTCATCGCCGTCGGCGTTAACCGAAGCAAATTCGTTACCGATCAGGTTGAATTCGGCGATCGTCAGGCTCAATTGATCGCGGAACCCCGCGTTGCGCATTTCACGCACCAGGAAATCGCTGTTGAAGCGCACGCTTTCCTGGACTCTCGATAGACGCTCTCCTTCCAGCGAGGCCGCCCGGGATGAGGACTGAATCAGGATGACGCCACCGATCAGAAAGATGCCAAGTGCAACCGCGAGGAGCAACTCGACCAGCGAAAAGCCTGTCGATCGACTGGGATGAATCGTGGGTATATAACTGTTCATGGCAGGTTTGGAGCGAATAGTGGGACGCATGCAATGCGAACCGTGTAGTCGAATGATTCCACGAATTCTCCGTCGGTATTGGCATCGCCGAGGCGATTCTCTTTCCAGGTCAACGTGACCGGAACCTGACGCCAGGCGTCGGTCCAGGTCCCGTCATTGTCGTCATCCGGCCGGGCGACGTTTTCCGAGCCTAATGTCCCGAAGGTGATGGCCAGTTCGGGAATGCCGGCACTTTCGGATACCGTATCGGTCGCCGACCAGTCGAAGGTCGAGGAGCCACCTGGTCTCCAGGTTTGCTGAACCTGTCCGGCAATGTCGTCCAGCATGGCATCGGTAATGCAGTCGCCTTCGCTATCGAGCTCTTCCTTTGCTGTCTGCCAGAGAAATTCTTCAATGTTCAGTGCTGCGGTTGAGGCCAGGCTGCGGTAATAGGATGAATGTGCCGACTTCAGCGAAGTCAGGTGAAGCGAGGCCATTCCAACCAGGCCGATCGAGAGAACGAGCAATGCGATCAGGACTTCGATCAGCGAGAAGCCGCTTGACCGTGGATTTCGGTCGTGCGGGTATTGATTCGCAAAGATCATCATGGTCGTACTCCATTAATCTGCAGTCGGGCAGACCGTTTTGCATGCCAGTCTTCGATTGTCGATTTGACCGCTCGGCAGGATTCGGATTTGTACGTGTTGCCGATTGCCTTGACACGTTCCGGCGTGTTTGAGGCAAATGGTTTCAGGCGACCAGACCGTCTTTTGCAAATAGCCCCGCGACTCGAACGAAAGCTCGGTGCTGGTTGTAGTCAGGTTCACGTTGCGGTTTTCGGAACATCGAATGACGTCCGAAGGGCAGCCTTCGGCGGGCTCTTCGCCGGTAACCGAAACATTGCCGTTCCAGCCTGCCGTGATTGGTGTGAGGCGCAAAAGGGCCTCCATGCCGACATCGTTCTCGTCGATCCCTTCCCTGATGGCCTGGTTGCGTGTGAGGTTGATCAATGCAATGAGCTCGTTGCTTTGCGTGGTAACCCGGTTATCCCGGATCATCTTCTGCAGCGAAGGCGTAGCCGCCGTCACCAGGATGGCCAGGACCGCGAGCGTCACCATCAGTTCGATCAACGTAAAGCCGCGACAAGCAGAACAATTGATTCGCTGGCGCATCATGACCCCCAACACCGATCGGATTCGCTGGAGGCGCCCCTGATGCCTCGATGGTCCAGTGTGAAAGTACCGCAGGGATCGGCGCTTTGCTCGCCGGATGCAGCTTCTGCTTTGGGGTCCGCTGCCAGCGTGAATTCAGTCGCAGTGAGCGTGGGCGCTGAAATGCCGTAGTGGCCATCCGGTGATACGGGTGCAATCGCGCAACTGCTAAAGGCGTTGGCTCGCGTGTAGCAGCGTTCCATCTGCTGTGCCGCCTGCAGCAGTCCGGTAATTGCGTCGGCCCGTCGGGACTTCTCGACATAGCCGGTATAAGCAGGGACTGCAATTCCCACGATGATCGCGAGGATCGCGACCGTTATCATTACCTCGATGAGTGTGAAGCCCTTTTCCATCCCGGTTCCCCTTTTCAGGTTTGATTTTGGAACGAACCGTCGGCTAAGCTCGGACGGAGAAACGATCTCCATCCTCCCGATTAATCAAGTGCCTGTTGCAAGGTGACCAAAGAACTTATTCAAAACAAATGCATGCCAGGCAAATGTGTGATAAAAATAACAAGTCCAGTTGTAAAATGCCAAGTTCGTACTGCCAAGTCAAAGTTGTTCCTGATAAAGTTGAAAGTCCAGCACATTCCGATAAGCGGTTGTTTTTTGATGCTGAACGGTCAATTTCATGTATTTGCGAAGCGCATTGGCCTAAAAAACGCTTGCTGCCGGTTGGCGAACCGGCTTTTCCGGCCTTCGAAATCGCGACTTCGTTAGTTCATCTGGCAGTGGGGTACTGGGTTCGCGTCGTGGCAGCAGGTGGAAATCAGTGATCTGGCATGATCGGGCATTTGTGCGGCCGCGTTCGGTAAGCTGCTTGGTGGCTTTTACGTTTATGTCGGGCAAGATTCCTGTAATCACTGGCGCCATGCCAATTTTTGCAACTCACTAGAATTTTCCGGGAGTCGAATATGAGCAAACAACACGGCAATCTGTTGATGGTGCTTCTGACGGTTCTGGTACTGAATCCGGCGATGGCGCAGACGATTTACAAGACCGTCGACGAAAACGGCAACGTTGTTTTCAGTGACACCGATCTCAGCGGTGAAGGTGTAGAGGTAAAGCTTCGGGAACTGTCGGTTGTCAAGCCCGGCAATGCAGGCGTCGAGCAGGCCGGAGTTGCGGATTCCGGATCGGCGGACTCGTCCGAAGCCGCCCAGGCGGCCAATATCGGGCTGCGAATCGTTTCGCCGCAGCCTGAAGAAACGATCCGCAACACGGCCTACGTGCTTTCCGCGGCGGTCGAAGCTGCCGATCGCGTTCCCGATGACGCCGTTTTTGCTTATTTCATCGATGGCCAGCTAAAGCAGACCAGCCGGTCGACGCGTGTGCAACTCGAACAGATTTTTCGCGGAGAGCACCAGTTGCGGGTCGAGCTCAGGGCCTCTGGCGGGCGTGTTCTGAGCAGTGCCGGGCCGGTGACGTTCTTTATGCGCCAGGGCGGCAATGGCGGCTAATGGCTTCTATGCTGCAGGCTCCGGGAACAAGACGGGCGAGGCAGCCTGACTAGTCGGCTTCCACCGGAAGCGTGATGCGGGCCCGGAAGCGGCCCTGGTAGTGCGCGGTTTCCAGGTCGGCCTGGTCGTCGTAGCCCAGCTCGAGCCGCTGGCGGATGTTTTCCAGCGCCATCTGGTTTCCGGTGTCGGTCTTGCGCGTGCCGGATGCCGATATGCCCGGCAAGGGGTTTTCAACCGTGACGCTGAATTTACGGCCATGCCGGGCCGCGTGGATCGAGAGCGTGCCGCCTTCGTCGCACTGGGCGATGCCATGCACGATCGCGTTTTCCACCAAGGGCTGAATCAGCAGCGCCGGCAGCGTCTGGTCCAGCGGCAGCTCGTCGTCAAGTTGCCAATCAATCTTCAGGCGATCACCCAGCCGCAGTGCCTCGATGCGCAGGTAGCCGCGCACCAGTTCCAGTTCTTCCTCGAGCGTATGCGCAGATTTGCCACGCAGGCCGGTGCGCAGCAGGTCGGACAGGTCAAGCACGGCCTGCTCGGCATCCTGCGGGCGCCGGTGGATCAGGCTGGCGATGGTGTTGAGCGCGTTGAACAGGAAATGCGGGCGAATGCGCGCTTGCAGTGCATCCAGTCGAGCCTCGGACTCGGCCCGAACCTGGGCGCGCCACTGGCGGTGCAGGATCAGGTAGCGCAAAAAGATCAGCGAGGCCACCGAGCTGATGATGACGTTGCGCAACAGCCATTCCAGCGCCGGCGACTGGCCTGCGCCGGGCAGGAAAAGGAAGTTAATGACGATCCATGACGAAAGGACCACCAGCAGCTGGATCACGACAAAGATCACCGTGTAGGCGAGCGCCGCCGGCATCTTCGAAAGCCAGCCACGGCAGATGCACAGCAGCAGGCAGGCGCCGAGCACGACAGCCTCGACCATCAGGCCGGTCAATCCCAGTACCACCCAAAAACCGGAAAACCCCGGGCTGGCCGCCAGCGAAAGCACGATCGCCAGCAGCAGGCCCAGCATCACCAGCAACAACACGGCGCGCGGATGGCAGAAGTCGGGCAGGTCGGAAGGCTTTAGTTCGGCAAGTGCTTGCACGGGTCCAGGCTCGATAGTGGCTATTGCGACAGCCTACGTTCAAACCGCGCGCCACTCAAGCGCTTTGGGCCGCGATCTGGTCGCGCAGGGGCGGGCTGCGCAAAAAAAAGCGGCGAAGGCCGCCGCTTTTTTAAACGCATTGATCGGGATCTGCTACCAGCATTTGTCCGAGTTACCGGTGGCGCTGACATCCCGCGCCCCGGTATGAGTCAATGTGAAACTGCCGCACTCGGTGTCCTTGATCTGGCCGCCGTTGGGCGCGGCGGTCAGCGTGAACGTGTTGGCAGCAATCGCGGTGACTGTCACCCGGTACTTGTCGTTCTCCGACAGTCGGCCATCAATGCCGGTTGGATCGGCTTTAGCCGCATCGCATTTGCCGTCGTTGTAGGCGCTGAAGCGGGTAAAGCAGCGTTCGAGCGCTTGCGCGCCCTGCATCAACGCGCCCTTGGCCTCGGCACGCCCGGATTTGAGCACCCACTGGCTGTAGCTGGGAATCGCGATACCCATGATGATGGCCAGAATTGCCACGGCCACCATCAGTTCGATCAGCGTGAATCCACCGGAGACTCGTGGCCTGGTCGACGATCCGCGTAACTTTTTCATAACAATCATCATGTTTCCCGTGTTGGCCGCCCGGCTTGCGGGCAGCTGTTGTCAAATGCCGGCATCGAGGCCTGACTCATCGCACCTGGCGCCAGACCTGTCGGCCTTCGCAGACGCGCGTGATCAGGGTTTCGCCTTCGCCCGGCACAAAGATCAAGGCCTCCGAGCACCAGCGATCCCGTGGACCTACAGTTTCGCCACCGGGAAGGTCGGCGCCATCCTGTCCATTGCCGTCGCCGTCGCCGTCGCCGTCGTCATCAAATGGGTCGAGCCCGGTCGGCGGGCGAATCACGATGGCAGGGTCGATTGGGGCACCCAGTCCGACTTCGATGACGCCGCAATTCTCGCACCTTGTATTGAGCAGGCCCGTCCCCGAAAGCGCGTCGAGCACGTAGATTCGCCGGTTGCCGCCGGGCGCGCAGGGGTCGTCGTCCGGCTCGAAGGTCGTGAACACCAGTTGCCCGAACAAAACCTCTGACTGAGACAGAACGCGCTCGCCGGTTTCATTGGTGCCCAATCCGAGATTGATGGACCAGCCATCCGGGTCTTCGGTTCCGGTGACCGATCGCTGTCCGCCGACCAGCGACATCGTCGCCTGGCCCAGGCTGCCGGTGGTGGTAATACGGCTATCGACGTCTCGTACCGCCCAGAAGCGATCGAATTCGGTGACCGTGCCGACCCGGTCTGCGGTTTCGATCAGCTTGCCGGAACCAAAGAACACCATGACCCCGCCGCCCGGATTGAACGCCAGCGTGGGGGCGGACGTGATCGGTCGATCATCGTCGACTGTGATCAACGGCTTGCCGGCACCAAACGACGATGAGCCGCCGGTGCCGCTGAAATCGACCCGCCACATATTTCCCTTAAGGTCTCCGGCATAGGCGCGGACAGCCTCAAGGCGGGTCAATGGGTCCATCAAGATCGAGGCCGCCGAAAGCCCATTGGCTGAAGCGGTGCCAAGGTCGACACGGTCCAGGACCGTACCGTCGGAGAGTCTGACGATGAACAGGCTGGCTTGTTCTTTGACGCTGTTATAGCCATTGCCGAATACCGCGACCCATTCGCCACCGATGCGGGTAATGGTCGGCTTGCCGAATACGTGGCCGATATAGTCGCCGTGTGTGGGGTGGTCTTCGGTGAGTTCCCACATCACATCCGAGGCACCGAAGCCGCCGCCGCCGATGTCGAGGGCATAGATGCCCTTGCCGCCGGCCCCGAGGCCGCCAACGGCTACGGTGGTCCATGTGCCGAGCCTGGCGTCGCCGACCGCAACCTGGCCGTCGACAAAGAACTGGTGGACATAGTCCGGATCGGCCAGCCGCGCCAGGTTGTTGTGCACCATCGAGGGAATGTAGGCGAATTCTTCGGTGCCGTTATCGGCATCGAAGGCATGCAGCATGCCGTCGTTGGCGCCGGCCAGAACAAGGTTGAGATTTTTCTTGCTGCCGTTCAAATACTCCGTATAACTGCTGTCCAGTCTGGCCCAGCCTTCGTTGATCGGCCCGGCAAAGGTGGGGCGCGCATTGGCGATATCGCCGATCCGGCCATCCCGGTCCCTGAGGGTTCCGCCATTTTCCTGTTCGCCGCTCTGGTCGCCGAGCAGGTATTGGATGATTGCATTTTGCTCGACTCTTTTAGCCGGATCCGAAGTCCCGAAAATGCGCACGCGCGTTTCATTGCTGATGCTCAGGGCATCGAATTTCTCACCTGCAGACGCTCCGGATGTCCAGACCGCTCTCGAGTCTGGCGACGGCAGTTTTTCTTCGGCCGACCGCCCGCCCCACCCTGCAACGATCTCGCCGTCGGAATTGACTTCGCGCGCCTGCAGGTCGCCGCTCCAGGTGGTCGAATCGAGTTCAGCCTGGAAAAAACGGCTGCCCTCGTCAAGGCGGGTGGAGGTTGCCGTGACCCCGACCGGCTGGATTCGCGACGCGATTTCGCGCAGTACGCCGGTCAGCGCATCGACCAGTTCGTCGGGACGCGTGGCTGAAAACATCCTGCCGCGCGTATTGAGCGTGGCGTGCCAGATATCGTCGACGGCGTTCGGGTGGCGGGTCGGGAATGAAGTCGGCCAGGTCGGGGGGTTGGCGAACGGGTCTTCGGTGGCAGCTTCGTCGTTGCCGAAGATCAGGCCCCTGGCGCCCAGGCTGATGGCAAACAGGTTCATATGCAGGTCATCGACGCAGTCGACATCCAGCGGCGGGTTGGTCTGGTTGCAGGCCGACGATGTCGGCACCTTGCCGGCCGCGAGGTCGGGGCGCAGGCGCGTTTCGTAGAAGCTGTAGGCAATGTCGGCCATGGTATTCGATTGGTCGTCGGACAGAAAACTGCCCTCCAGGTCCGAACCTGGTCCGTCGGCATTGCCGACCCCGGCCCCATCCCATTGGTTGGAAAATCCGTCGGTCACCAGCATGCCGAAGTTGCGCTGGCAGGCCTCGAGGATGGGCGCGTTGGTCACATTTCGGTTGAATTGCGCGCCAATGTGCTTGACGGCCTCTTTGTTCGGCGTGCCGCCGCTGCCATTGAGACCGTACTGCCAGTTAAAGTACTCGAGACGCTGCTCGGCGACGCCCATGTCCTTCATGCTGACATCGGCCAGATTGTTAATCGTGTTGAATCCCAGCCGCAGGAAATCAGTTTCGGCAAACGACCGGCCCATGGCTGCGCGCGTCAAATGGACGCGCTTGCGGTAGTACTGGAACCAGTTGGCGAACTGCTGGATGGCTTCGTTGTATTTTCCGCCGGTGAAGTTGTCCGGTTTGATTTCATAACCGAACATCTCGGTGCCGCCGGGGGCTGTTCCGCCGCGGATGACTTTGCCGGGAATGAAGCCAAAGTCGGTCGGCGGCGAATTGCCGGCCGAGAGCCAGAACGTGGCCGGAAAGTACTCGACGGCGACGTTGCAGACGTTTTCATTGATTTCTTCGCCCAGAGCGCCGACCGCTGCCCAGTCTTCAAAACCTTCGCTGAGCGTGCTGCAGTTGTCGAGGTCGGATTCCTTGATGAAGGTGCCGGTCGGAATGACCATCCCATCCTGGAAGCGGAAGGTCCAATTGTTGTCGTCTGCGGGGTCATCGCCGCGACCCCAGGGTTGAGTCAGATCCCAGGTCTGGTTGCCGCGGACCGGGTCTGCCTTGGCTGCGGTGGGTGTGGCATCGGTAAAGGTTGCGGTGCCTTCCGAAGGCCAGGGCGGATAGTCGAC
>JAVVET010000055.1:10965-19484 GCA_032251235.1 Wenzhouxiangellaceae bacterium | reverse complement strand
TGCTGCCGAGATCGAAAAACAACATCACCACTTACCACACTGGCAACAAGGACAAGTATGGGTTTTTGTCACTTGGCGGCTGGCTGATTCTTTGCCAAAAGTGAAACTCGTCCAGTGGAAGGACGAACGAGAGACCTGGCTTGCCCATCATCCCAAGCCATGGGATGAGCAGACCGAAGCCGAATATCACAAACGCTTTTCCCGCCAGATTGACGAGTGGCTGGATAAGGGCAGCGGGTCATGCGTGCTGAAAGATCCTGCAAATGCCAGGATCGTGGCGGATGCTTTGCGACACTTTGATGGTGGTCGGTATGAATTGGCATCGTTCGTGGTGATGCCGAATCACGTCCACGTCCTGTTTCGCCCGCTCGAAGATCACGGGTTGGCGAGTATCGTCAAGTCGTGGAAAGGCTTTACTGCGCGGGAAATCAACAAGCGGTTGGGAAGTACGGGTGCGCTGTGGCAGGAGGAGTACTGGGATCGCCTGATTCGCAATGAGCGGCATTTTTTCAAGGTAGTGGAATATATCCGGAGCAATCCGGTCAAGGCCAAGTTGCGGCAAGGCCAGTTCATATTGGAGCGCGGGTTTTCCAACCCGCTATTATCCAAGTTTGAAGGCGGGTTGGAAAACCCGCGCTCCTTTGAAAGCAAGGTCAAGAACTTCTGCGCGATCCCGCAGGTGCTGGGCTTCCTCAAGGACTACATCGTCTTTGCCGAGAAGGACGAGGAGCTGCACAAGTACATCCTGCGCCAGCACCAGACCGGCGCGGTGGAAGCGACCGTCGGCCGCGGTCTGGACCCCGAGCGCACCCGCGGCCTGGTCTGGCACACCCAGGGCAGCGGCAAGACCTTCACCATGATCAAGGCCGCGGAAAAGCTGTTCCGAGAGAAGGCCGCCGACAAGCCGACTATTCTACTAATGATCGACCGCAACGAGCTGGAAGACCAGATGCTCAAGAATCTCGCTGCACTCGGGCTGGGCAACCTGGAACACGCCAGCAGCATCCGGCGGCTCAACCAGCTGCTGCGTGACGACTACCGCGGCATTATCGTGACGATGATCCACAAGTTCCGTGACATGCCGGCCGATCTCAACACCCGCTCGAATATCTACGTTCTCATCGACGAAGCCCACCGCACCACCGGCGGCGACCTCGGCAATTTCCTGATGGCCGGCCTGCCGAACGCGACCTTCGTCGGCTTCACCGGCACCCCGGTGGACAAGACCGTCTACGGCAAGGGCACCTTCAAGACCTTCGGCTGCGAGGACGACGCCGGGTATTTGCACAAGTATTCCATTGCCGACAGCATCGAGGACGGCACCACCCTGCCGTTGTACTACCAGCTCGCGCCGAACGAAATGCTCGTCCCGCACGAAACGCTGGACGCCGAGTTCCTCTCGCTGGCCGAAGCCGAGGGCGTGGCCGACATTGAGGAACTGAACAAGATCCTCGAGCGGGCGGTGAACCTGAAGAACTTCCTCAAGGGCAAGGAGCGCATCCAGCAAGTGGCGCAGTTCGTTGCCGCGCATTACCGCGAGAACGTCGAACCGCTGGGCTACAAGGCTTTTCTCGTCGGCGTCGACCGTGAAGCCTGCGCCCACTACAAGAAGGCGCTGGATCAGTTCCTGCCGCCCGAATATTCAGAGGTCGTCTACACCGGCAGCAACAGCGATTCCGCTTTGCTCAAGGAATTCCACCTCGACCCGAAGAAGGAGCGCCAGATCCGCAAGAGCTTCGGCAAGCTCGACCGGCAACCCAAAATCCTGATCGTGACCGAAAAACTGCTCACCGGTTTCGATGCGCCCGTGCTCTACGCCATGTATCTCGACAAGCCGATGCGCGACCACACCCTGCTCCAGGCCATTGCCCGGGTGAATCGACCCTACGAGAACGAAGCCCAGCAGATGGTCAAGCCCCATGGCTTCGTGCTGGATTTCGTCGGCATCTTCGACAACCTGGAAAAGGCCCTGGCCTTCGACAGTGACGAGATCAATGCGATCGTCAAGGATCTGGCGCTGCTCAAGGGCCTGTTCCGCAACAAGATGGAGGAGCAGGCGCCGGCGTACCTGGGCCTGCTGCAGCATGACTTCACGGATCGTGACGTCGACTTGCTGATCGAGCATTTCCGCGACCCGGAGCGGCGCAAGGCATTTTTCAAGGAATACAAGGAAATCGAGATGCTCTACGAAATCATCTCGCCGGATGCCTTCCTGCGCCCGTTCATTGAGGATTACGGCACGCTGTCGGGAATTTACCAGGTAGTGCGAAAGCGCTTCAATCGCAATGTGCTGGTCGATCGGGAGTTCCAGGCCAAGACCAATGCGCTGGTCCAGGAGCACATCGGAACCTATGGTGTGACAAGCCTGGATGATTGCGTCGCCATCGACGCCGATACGATCGAGCTGATCAAGAACCGGAGCGAAGGAGAAGCCACCAAGGTCGTCAACCTGGTCAAGAGCATCGAAAAGATCGCCGACGAAAACAGCGAAGACCCGTTTCTGATCGCCATGGCCGAGCGGGCCAGACTGGTGCAGGAGAAATTCGAGAACCGCCAGACCAGCACCGCCGACGCGCTGGCGGAACTGCTGCGCGAAGTCGAGGGCAACGAGAAGCGCAAGAAAGAGCAGGCCGAAAAATCCTTCGACGGACTGACCTACTTTGTCTATCGAACCCTGCTGGATGCCGAAATCACCAACGCCGAGGACGTCAGCAAGAAAGTCCGCCAGGCCTTTTCCGAGTTCCCCAACTGGCAACAAAGCGAGGCCGCGATGCGGGAATTGCGCAAGCAAGTCACATTCGCGATCTATGCCGAAACCGACGATCTGGACGATGTAAGCCGTATCGTCGACGAACTGTTCTCCCTGCTGGCCCGCGCGAACCGGATATGACCAGCACCCGCACCATCGCGCAGCAGAGCGCCAGAAGGGCGTTCAAGAGCCGGGTTCGCCATTGGGCCGACAGGCTCGACGTCAAGATCGTCTGGCTCGGCGTGCGCCCAATGCGCAACAAATGGGCCTCATGCTCCACCAATGGCCACCTGAACTTCAACGACGAACTGCTTGCCCTGGACGAAACCCTCTGGGACTACGTCATCGTCCACGAGCTGCTGCACTTCTTCGTACCCAATCACGGCAAGCTCTGGAAAAGCCTGATGCGAGCGTATTTAGGCGACTACGAAGCCAGCGAAACACGACTGAAGCAGCTCAATGCCGATCAGTCCAGTTAGGAAGCGAGAGAGACATCCTGTAGCGCACACCGGCTGATAAAACCATTGCACTCTGGGGCCTTCGTGCGGCGACAGGGTCGGTCCAAGGCAAGTGGCTGGTTTATCGAGATTTGTTTGCCAGAAGAGTGCACTATTGGGCCTTAAAGATGCATTTTTCCGGTAGCAATGGCCTCTGTAAGGCTGCGACAGATCACGAAACGCGATGAACCCTTGGCTGCATACTTGTCGTGGACTTTTTGATGCCGAAAAGCCTTGTCTAAGTACCTAAAGCGGGCTCATATCAGGGACATATAGTGCTATATCAGCTAGTTGCATAGGTCCGACCCGCGCCCCGCTGTGGATTTCGACCGGCGCATGGTCGCATCGCTTTGGCCTTGAGTGGGGTCTGAATTGGATTCAACGGGCATCCCGATTACTGGATCAAGCCGTTTTCTTGACCTGCGTTGTGCCTGTCCACCCTTCCGTCAGAAAACCTTTCTTGTACACCAATCGATCTGCAATCGATCTGCTGTCGTCGGCCCAGCACCGCGTCTGCGGCGTTTCGCTCGGGCACGAAATACTATAGCCGCAGGACCTGGACTACCCTTGGGATGGTCGAATGATGTGCAAGAAAAACGTACGAGATCGGTGACGTGGATTCGCGTGCGCCACGGCAAGCCGGGCAGGAACACCTCGGTCCTGGCCGGGCTCGATCCGCTCGAAAATTTTCGCGATTTTAAGACGCTCTCATTCTGGCGCTGAAGTTGGATACAATCGCCGGTGAGGGACCGTAGGCAGTGATTGCCAGCGCAAAAAAGGGCGAATATGACGATCTTGATCAGTCCTGAACCGCTGACCGCTCTCCGACGGGTCTCGGGCTTTTGCTCCTGAACTTCGCACATACGGCCGCAAGGGCTTTGTTTACGGGGCTTTTAGGAACCGGCAGGTCGTTGGGCGCCGTCAGGCACAGGGTTTGGCGCGGTTCTTGCAGTCTTGCGATTAGGTTAGAAAACAAAAACTGACCAGATCAAAAAGCCAGATCAATAAAGAGGGAGCCACCTTGAATTTTTCATTCGTCCCGGGCCAGATGCGCCCGACAAGCGCCACCGTGCGCGCCGCTTCATTCGCCAGATTGCTGTCGCGCTGCCTGGTCATGGCCGCGATTGTGTTTGCCGGTCCGGCCACGGCCGCGTTGACCCTCACGCCGATCACCTGGGACCTGGTTGGCCTGGATCACAACCGTCCGCTGACCGAAGGGCCGGAACTGTTCCCGGTGGGTGCCCGGGTCTGCAGTGACGCCGACACGACCGATCCGGTGCGGGTCGACCATGTCTGGGACAACCCGGACGACACGTGGATCGACAACAGACCGGGTTCGCTGACCTCTCTGACTTTCGATCCGCTGCTGGCCGGCGAATGTCGGGATGCCTACTTCGAACTGCAATTGACCCGCGGTGCCGGCGCGTTCGGGCAGAGCCGTGCCTACCGCATCGTCGCCAGCACCGATGGCGGCAGCGTCACCGGGCAGACTCCGACGCCGCGCCAGATCTTCGTCGAGCGCCTGGTCTCGCAGAACCGCAATGCAACCCAGCAGATCCGCTGGGGACAACAGGCGGATCAATCGGACTGGCAGATCCTGGGTGCCGGCGCCGGCCTGAGCCTGCTGGTCGGTGAGACCTATTTCATCGAGCTGACCACCCAGACCGCCACTGCCTACGAACAAATCGAGTCCTTCCTGACCCTGTCCAATACGATCTTTCAGGTCAAGTCGGTCGACACCACCTACAGCGTCAAGACCGCGCCGGATTCGCGCATTCCGGTGCCCAACCCCAGCCTGTATGGTGACGCCTGCCTGTGGGAGCCGGATCCGGGCAGCCCCAACTATCTTTCCTGCCTGGCTGCCGGCAAGGCCGGCGGCGTGGTCGTCACCACCTATGAAATCGATATCATCACCGGCGGCGGCGCCTCAATCGGCCTGGAAGCACTGATCTACGACCTTTCCGGCGGCAGTTTCCACTACAACACCGATTTCAGCCAGTCCCCCGGCGAAGCGTTGATCTTCGATTCCACCGACGCCACCTTCACCAAGCGTTTCATCCCCGACACCATCGGTGCCGACGGCATTGCCAAACTGCGCCTGACCATCGGCAACCCCAACCCGGTGGTCGTCGGCGGTTACAGCTTCAGCGACAACCTGCCCGGAAACATGTTGGTGGCCAATCCGGCCAATGCCAGCTCGTCGTGCGGTGGCACGCTGACGGCAAGCGCCGGCAGCGGCGTCATCGATTTCGACAGCGGCGTGATCGACGCGAACAGCAGTTGCACCATTCTGGTCGACGTGACCGTGCCGTTCGATCCCGGCGCCCTCTATCCGCTGGCGTTGCTCAACAGCGTCGATCTGTTCGTCGGCGACGCGCCGGATCCCTCGGCCACGGCCCAGGCCACGCTCAACGTCACCGAGGAGCCGCCGCCGCCGTTGTCGTGCACGTTACTTGCCGCCGGCACGGATGTGGCCGCCTGGAATTCATTTAATGTTGATCTCGCGCCGGCGCCAACCTTTCAGTTTGCAGCCGGTATCGCCAGTGCCCAGGGTGGCCCCGGTCTGACGTTCAATCGCAGCAATGATTTCGTGGAGTGGCTGGCCTTTGCGCAGGTCACCGGCCAGACCCTGGCAGCCGCGCGCTCGACCAATGCGTTTTATGAATTCCGGCTCGACACGACCGGCCTGGTGTCAGTGGATCTGGGCTTTGAGGCCTTCAGGCGCAATGGCAATGCGCCGGCAAGCATTACTCTGGACTACGGACCGGCCGGTGGCAGCCTTGTGCAGTCGACAACACTGTCCCCGGTGCCGACCCGGAACAGCCGTCCGGGGGTGCCCAACTTCCTGGCCACCGGGCTGACCAACCTGAACCCCAACGGCGATACGGTATTTCGTGTGTTCGCCTATGGTGCTTCCAACGTCAACCAGCCGGTCAGCCTGCTGGCTATTCTTTTTGAAGCCGAAGGCGAAATCTGCTCGCCAGCCACCCCGGGTGATGAACTTGCCCCGCCTGCGCTGGGCAAGCAGTTCGTCCCGGACACGGTTGCTGTCGGCGAAGTCGCGACCCTGACCTTCACCATCGACAACCCCAATCCGGCCGATGCGCTCAGCGGGATCACTTTCCGCGACGAATTCCCGGCCGGCATGACCAGCGTCGGCGGCTTTTTCAACAATGGCTGCGGCGGCACCTGGGGCCTGGAGGGCGGCAACTCGTCGATCGTGTCGTTCAGCGATGGAACGCTCGCCGGTGGTGCCAGTTGCACGCTTGCAGTCAATGTGCGCAGCACCACGGTGGGCGCCAACCTGAATGTCAGTGATCCGGTCGATGCCGTGGAGAGTTTCCCCGGTAACAGCGCCGTCGACACGCTGAATGTAACGCCTCCACCATTGCCGCCGTCGATCGTCAAGTTGTTCGACCCCAACCCCTTGTTCGATGCCAACGGCTCGACCAGCCTGGTGTTCCAGATTACCAACAACGACCCGTTTCTGGACATTACCTCGGTTTCCTTCACAGACACGTTGCCGACGGTTGCGGCGGCGCAGATGCAGCCGCTGTTCGACCCGATTGTCATCGCCGACAATGGCAACTGTGGACCGCTGTTCAGCTTTAGCTGGGACCCGGTCAATTTCGTTTTGCAGTTCACCGACGGAGAAATCCCGGCCGGTCAAGTCTGTGAAATTGAAGTCGAAGTCGAAGTCCCCGGCCTTGACCTTGACCCCGAAACCGGGGACTTGCCCGCGCAGTTCCCCAACCAGACCAGTAGCGTCAGCCACATCTTCAATGGTCTGGTCTTCGAGGGCAATCAGGCCGAAGCAACTTTGCTGGTCGACAACCCCATCCCCGGCATTGCCATGTTCAAGCAGGTCGGCCTGACCAACGCCCCCGAGGGTGCCTGGTCGGACTACCTTGCGGCCGAAGTGCCGACTGATGTTTTTTACAAGCTCACCGTCGAAAACATCGGCGAGACGGTGCTGGACAACATTGTCGTCAATGATCCGGCGCCGGATGTCGACCCGTCGGGCTGTCCATGGGCGGCCCCGGGATTCACGTTGCCGGTCGCCGATTTCAGCGACCCTGAAGCTCACATTTCAGTCTGCATCATCGGGCCGGTCACAATCAACAGCGCGGGCGTGTTCCCCAACACCGCCACCGCTGAAGCGACAGGTAACGGCCTTCTCGTCGAAGACATGGATTCTGCTACCGTCGCCACGGCCGAACTGGGCTTGCTCAAGCAAGCCGACCGAGCGACCTTCGACTCGGATGGCGAGACGATCAACTACAGCTTCAGCGTCCAAAACACCGGCGCGGCAATTCTTTCCGGCCCAGTCGCAATTACCGACCCGCTGATTCAGAATGCGCTCTGTCCGACATTGAACACGATCGGCAACAACGACAACTACTTCGATCCGGGTGAGGTGTTGGTCTGCTCCGGCAGCTACGTCACGACCAGCGCGGATGTCAGCAACGGCCAGGTACAGAACACCGCCTCCGCCAGCACTCCGGAGCTTGATTCCCCCGACAGCAGCGTTACCGTTGTTCTGGCAGTGGCGGATCTGACCATCACCAAGACCCAGACCGGCGGGCCGAGCGTGGCCACGGCGAACGGTCAGGTGATCGATTACACGATTGTGGTCGAGAATACCGGCACGGTCAGCCAGACCGGCGTGAACGTGACCGATACATTGCCGGATGACAATCCCGGCACGCTGACAGGCCCGGCCGAATCCATCAGCGCCGATGGCGTGCTGGCAGCGACCGAGACCTGGACCTACATGATCAGCTACACGGTCAGCCAGGCTGATCTCAACACGGGCGCCGATCTGATCAACAGCGCCAGTGTGAGCACCACCGAGGTGCCTGGCCCGACTACCGACACGGCGGTGACGCCGGTGATGCAGAGCCCGGCGCTGATCGTGAGCAAGGCCTTGACCGGCCAGAGTGCCGACCCGATCGTCGAGGGCACGCAACTGACCTACACGATCACCGCGAGCAACAGCGGCAACGTGGCGTTGACCAATGTAGTGGTCAGCGATCCGCTGCTGACGCCGGCCAGTGAAATCTGCGCCAGCGTTGCGGTCGCCGGCAGCTGCGTGCTGACGGGCAGCTACACGGTGACGGCGGCCGACGTGACGGCCGGCAGCATCAGCAACACCGGCACGGCCGACTCGGATCAAACCGACCCGCTCGAAGACACCGTGGTGACGCCGGTCGAAGGCAGCCCGGCGCTGATCGTGAGCAAGGCCTTGACCGGCCAGAGTGCCGACCCGATCG
>JAVVET010000055.1:0-10865 GCA_032251235.1 Wenzhouxiangellaceae bacterium | reverse complement strand
AGCCCGGCGCTGATCGTGAGCAAGGCCTTGACCGGCCAGAGTGCCGACCCGATCGTCGAGGGCACGCAACTGACCTACACGATCACCGCGAGCAACAGCGGCAACGTGGCGTTGACCAATGTAGTGGTCAGCGATCCGCTGCTGACGCCGGCCAGTGAAATCTGCGCCAGCGTTGCGGTCGCCGGCAGCTGCGTGCTGACGGGCAGCTACACGGTGACGGCGGCCGACGTGACGGCCGGCAGCATCAGCAACACCGGCACGGCCGACTCGGATCAAACCGACCCGCTCGAAGACACCGTGGTGACGCCGGTCGAAGGCAGCCCGGCGCTGTTGCTGGTCAAGACAGCCGGCGAACCTGCGGGAAGTGCGGCGGGTGACACGATCCCGTACACGTTCGAAGTGACCAATACCGGCAACGTGACGATCACGGATCTCGTGATCAATGACGAACAGCTGGATGATCCAGCGGTCTGTGAACAGACAACGCTGGCGCCGGGTGCGAGCACGATCTGCACGGGCGTGCACAGCATTACGGTGGAGGAGGTGGACGCCGGCCAGGTCGACAACACGGCGACGGGCGAGGGTGTCGATCCCGGAAATCAAGCGGTGATTTCACCGTCTTCCTCGACGTCTACGCCACTGGGCGATGTCACCCCGCCGGTCAATCCGGAGGTGTCGGTTGCCAAGGCTTCCGATCCGGCTTCGGGCAGTGAGGTGAGTTCGGGGCAGACGATTGTTTACACGCTGACGGCAGAGGTGAGCGAGGCGAATCTGACGGCCGATCTGGTGCTGGAGGATATGCTGGGCACGGGCCTGACGTTCGGCAGTGTCAGCAACGCGGGAGCTTTCATCGCCGACACCACGAACGCGCCGGCACTGACATTCACACTTCCATCGGATACGGCGCCGGGCAGTTACGAGCTGGTTTACACCGCGACCGTAGATGCGGATGCAAGCGCTGCGGTCGGCAACAGCGTGGTGGTGATGGCCGATGGTGGCGATCCGGATCCGGAATGTCCAAGCTGCGAGACCAGCCATCCGATTGCTACTCCGCCGATTGAGCCGCCATCGACGCCGATCGCCGTCAACTCGCTTTCTCGTACCGGCATGCTGCTGTTGATGATGCTGGCGCTGATCGCCGGTTTCAGTGGCATTGCCTGGCGCCGGGTTTGAGCGGCCTGTTCGCAAGCATCGCCGCGGACCCATCCGGTTCGCTCGGTCACGAAAACCACAACCGCGGAACTACCATCGCGACGGTCGAATGATGCATGAGGGAGGTTGTTGAATGACTTGCTGAACCGCTCGGAAAATCCTGGATTTCTCCAGCACGCCGAGGACGTTGGCGAATGGGCTGTGCTGCTTTTTGATGTAGGCCAGATAGTGATCGGGGGCTCATCTTCAGGCGTTGCAGGATCGGCGGCAGGTTTTTGCGTATTCTGGGGAATGCGTTTTTTGCCATCGATGATGGCGCGGCCGGACCCGTCGACCAGTTCAAGGTCATTGCCCTTAACGTCGGCGGTCGAGCAGTGAATGGTTCGGATGTTGTTTTGGAAGCTGAAGCTGGCGTTGCGGTGCCCTGCCGTTTTTCCAGTCATCGATGCGCTGCTGGATGGCCAGGTAGTCCCGGGCCTCCGGCGTCGTCGCAATGTTGCTGGACTTTCAACCGAAAGATCGCGCAAAAAAACGGCCCCGTTGGGGCCGCTTTTTTCAAGTCTCGTATTTTACGGCACAAGCTCAGGTGATTCGACGAATGCCGACTACGGCCAGGGCGGCGAGCAGCAGCGCCATCAAGCCCAGTCCCCAGAAACTGTTGACAGGTACCGGCTGCGTCTGGCTTACCTATGTTGTGTCTGTCCTGACTTCCTCTGACTTCCCCGGTCCGTTACCGGATCCCGACGCCTTGTCGGTCCTCGAGGATTATGGTCTTTGAAAGACTCGCCCGGGGCATCCCGGCCTGGTCACGGAGAAACTGGATGACGCGCGTCTCACTGACCGCGGCCATGGCGCGGTAGCCCGTCACATTGGCCGCAACGACGCAGTATCCCGATTCACTCTCCCCGCCCAGCCACGAGGCGCCGGTCAATTCAAACCGGTCGGTCGCGCTGCCGACGAGAGGCATCAACTGATCGCATGCCGGCCTGGCGTCGAGCTCGACCAGAAACAACCTGGCGTCACGAATCGGCACCAGCCAGATGCTTGCCAGGACAAGCACGGCGATTGCAATGGCGATTCCGACGATCGTTCCGGAAATCGGCGATCGCCATGGTCCCCGGTTCGGGCGCGAAGCGTTAGGTTTACCTGTCATGACGGTCTGTTTCATTGCGCGAAAACTCCATTGAAGTGTAGTGGCTTTTCACGCCAAGAACAAGGCCGGGCCGTCGGAGTCCATTGGACAGGCACATGCCTAAATACCGGATCGACACGAATTCTGACCCGTTCTTTTACGATGAGCCACCGATTTAGCGGTTCAAGATGATCTCCGCGGCATTACGTCACTAAAGTCACTGAAAAACCCTTTTCGAGGCACGGCAACACTGGCTTCGAGGCCAGCTTCGTCATTCAAGGTGGGTTTTGCGCTACTTGCCGGGCGAGAATAATGCGGCCGCGGCAGTCTGACCTTTCATGAAGGATTTTTCGAAGTGTCCGGCAAAGTCCTGGGTCTTGTCCAAAGCATCGAGAACGTTGGCGAATGGGCTGTGTTGCTTTTTTATTGTAGGCCTGGTAATGCTCGGAGCTCATCTTCAGGCGTTGCAGCGTGGGCGCCAGGTTGTTGCGTATCCTTGGGAATGTGATCCTTCTTGGCTTCCTTGATGGTGCGCGGCTCCAGCGACGTCGACCAGCGGATCCGGAAAATCCGCGATCTGCTCGGCGACAGTGATGCAGCAGCACGGGACCAGGGCGTGAATTGAAGCCTGTTGTTCGTCGCTTGTTCCGGCCCGCCGTTCAGCGCGCGGCCGAGCCCAGTTTTTGCATGCGATCGAGCCAGGCCTGGCGATGCCTGGTGCCACTTTCGACCGCGCCCACCAGGCTGGTTCGAACCGGCTTGAAGCCGGAAAATTTAAGGATATTGCGCGAAAGGCATTTGACGCTGTGGGCGCGATAGAATGTGCGGTAGATCAGTGCCGGCATGCCCATGCTGACCACCAGGCGTGCCGAGCGGCCGACCAGCAGCTTGCGTGGCGGCCGGCCATGCGGCTCGTCGAATGCGAAGCCGGGCCGCAGCGTCTGCTCGATGAAGGCTTTGAGCAGCGCCGGCATCGGGATGCGCGTTGATGAGCAGGATCCGGTGTGCGGCGGTGTCGTGGGACATCAGGCCTCCTACAGGTGCTCGCTGGCCTCCTCGATGAAGTTGCCCTGGATCAGGTCGACCTCCATTTGCCAGATTCGCGAGACTTCTTCGGCGTCTTCGAGCATGGGCACGATCAGCTTGCGTTCGGCTTTGCGGGCGTCATGGGCGAATTCCTGGAACCGCAGTGCAAGCGCATCATCGGCCAACAGGCGGCGGGCAAAATCGGCCTTCATGCGCAGGTAGTCGGCCGGCAGGTGCGTGAGGAGCACTGCGGCAGGCACGGTTTCGTCGATGCCGCTGATCGAAACTTCGATCCCCAGTTCGCGTATTTTCTGAAGCACCTGCCTGCTTTGGCGCAGCCTGGGCTTGAGTTCCAGGATATTGAATTCCAGTACCAGTCTGCGCTGATCGCTTTCGAGACCGGAAATTTCGGCTTGCAGCCAATCGAGGAACTTCGAATCGTCGATCAGCGCCGGTGACTGGTTGAGGAACAACCGGGGAGTGGCCCCGGATCCGGCGGCTTTTTTTAGCAAGCCGATTGCGTGTGCAACCATCCAGTTGTCCAGTGCCGGCAAAACGCCGCGTCGTGCGGCGATCGGGATAAACCGGGCCGCGGGAATCAGGGTGCCGTCGCTGGCAGTCAGGCGCGGCAGCAATTGAAAACGATCCCTCTCGGGGCCTGATGTCGCCAGCAATGGCTGGAATACGACCTTCAGCGTGTTGTCGCGCAGGGCCTTGGTCAGCTGACCCAGCAGCGTCCCACGGCTCTCGACGTCGCCATTGCTCTGTCCGCTGGAAATTCCGCACCGATTGCCGCCTTGCGACGACATTTTTTCTGCCGCCGAGGCGACCAGAACCAGGTTCTTTTCGGCCGGTTTGAGGTCTTCGCGCACCGGCTGGATGGCAATGCTGACGGTCGCCGAAATCATGTCTTCGCCGATCTCGATCAGGTTGTTGCTGATGGCCTTGCGCAGGGGCTCGGCGGTTTGCTCATAGTTGCGCTCGCCGGCCTGCGAGTCGAGAAAGACACCGATGTCGTCAAGCCCGAAGCGGGCCGTGATATCGCCCGAATCGAGTTGAACACGAATGCGTTCGTGAATCGCTCGCATCAATTTCTCAAGGCCGCTGAAGCCGATTTGTTCGCGGTGCGTGGTCATGTCGTCCAGGCGAACCCAGCCGACCGCTGATGGATAGGCGCTGCCCCCGCCCTGGCGGGCCTTGCCGCAGTGCTGATCGAGGTAATGAACCAGCGTGGGTGCGCGCACAACCCGGGCCAGGCCATCGGGCAGGTCGTCGTGTTGGTCGGGAGACTGCATGTCATTCATGGGGAGGGCACAGATTGGAGGTCGATGAACAAGCGGCTGAAGGGCCCAAGAGTTTAACCGCCACGAAGGGCTGCCGGCTGCGATCCTTGACCGAACCGGCCTGCTCGCTGAGCCCGGGCCACGCCCGATCGACCTCTGAGGCGGCAACGGAACTGGTTGAAATCTGCAAGGCCGGCGTCCCGGTGCGTTTGAGCCATGCGCTCGACGGAGAAATTGCCATGCCCTCTCAAATCAAATGACCACTAAGGCAAGTATAACGTGCCGTCTACGGCGCTGATGAAAGTGTCTTTGATGCGATTCGGCCGGCAACGGACGGCCCCGGATCCGGTTCGGAATCGGGCTAAGGGGGCATCAGGTGTTGGCCGGCACGACCTGTGCCTGCAGCGGCTCAAGTGTGATTGTGATCGGACCGGTCGTCGTCGTCGGGATTTGCCCGCCAGTGGTTCAGGTCGCGGTCGAGCAGTTCTTCCAGGCGGTCGATTTCGTTTGCGAATCGTGCGTTGATCGTCTGGCGCAGCCGGTCATTCAGTACCGCTCGCGGCTGTTTGATTGCCGAGCGCTGCAGGCGCTTGCGGCGACGCTCGCGCAAGGCGTCATACAGTGGTTGCGGCGCCAGGCTTCGAACCCGGTAACGCAGGGTGCTGGCTTTCCAGGCGCGATAAATCCATGAGCGAGAGGTCGGCGCCGCTGCGTTGTGTATTCGGAAGTCGGGCTCGAAATCGTCGCTCAGGCCCAGAAATGACAAGGTTTCGCGATAGACCGCAGCCGGGTCGTTTTTCAGGTCGTCGAACAGGATGACCTTGACCCGATCGATGCCGAACTGATCGATATAGCGTTGTAGTTGCTCGGCGTAGCGGGGCAACTCGGAATAAAACAGGCTGGCCGGAAAACGCGCCGCCTTCGGAATGTTCCTGCCGCGCCGGCGTTCCGGCTCGGCCGCCAGGGCGGCCTCGAAGTCCTCGATATCATCGCGTTGGCCGCGATGAAAGTGATGGCTGTGCAAGGAGTGCAGCATGTCGGCCGGGTTGCGGATGATCGCGATGATGCGTGCGTTCGGGTTGAAGTCGTGAATCTCGCGCGCGGCCCGTTGCGAATAAAGATACCAGGTGGAACGCTCGCCGCACACCGGTTTGCCGGCGCTGGCCCGGCACAGGCTGGCATATTGCTTCGCGCTCAGCCGAGGCTTGTTGTAGTCGATGTCGGATCCAAAAAAATGCGGCTCGCCACGTATCACGAAGATGTCCGGGTGCGCGTTGAGATACTGCGCCATCGACGTCGTGCCGCACTTGGGCGCGCCGACGATGAAAAAGTGCGGCGGGCGCTGGACTGGACTGGCATTCATCTCAGACATGATAGTCGAATCGATAGTCGAATTCGGCCAACTCGCGCTTGAACAGCCGGTCGACCAGCTGGCGCTCGTGATCGCCGTAGTGCCGGCTGTAATGGTGTTTGCGCTGCATCGATTTGGCGTGCGGAAGCGCGGCCGGCATCGGCAGGCCGATTCGGTCGAATACTTTCTTCAGATCGGTTTCGAGCCGTTCGAAGCGTCCGACGAAGTCAACCGCGATGCTGTTGTCGATGGTGTAGATCGGCCAGTTGTCGAACTGCCTGGGGATGGCGCGCTCGCGAAAGTCGCCGGCCGCCATTTTTTCCAGAAACTGGCCAAAGGTCAGGTCGTCGTTTCCGACCTTGCTGACTCGCCAGCGATAATCGGAAAATGCCCGATCGAACGGATTGCGAACGAAACAGAACTTGAAATATTGCTCCCAGGCCTGGGGATAGAGGTCCCGAACGGCCCTGGCGCAGGCATGTTCGGGCGAAGGCCCAAGGGCCTTGCGATATTTCAGCCGCTGCGCGCCGTTGAGGGCGCCAACCTGGTGCGTCCGGTCGAACAGCCGGTTGGGCCTGCGCAGCAGGCGGGCGCCAAAGCTGGCGGCTGCCAGCGGGTGGCGTAAATCGGCCCAGGCGCGGCGGTTGGGCATGACGCCCTGCCGCAGCGCTTCGGGCCAGGTGCCCAGGTGCAGATCGTCCGGACCCAGCCATGGCGCCAGGCAGGCCGCGATGGTGCTGCCGGCCACCTTGCGGCAGTGCATGAAGATGAACCGGTGCCGATGGCTGATGATCAACTGGAAAAGGCCTGGCGTCGACAAGGGGTTGGCTATTGTTCCACAGGCACTAAAAAAAAACCAGTTCCCCCACCTGGGAGGGAACTGGCTTGGTGCCGTGACTGGATGATTAGCCCCGGGCCTTGATCGACCCGGGATTTTGATCAGGTATTTGGAAAGTCAACGGCAAAGATGACCGTGGCGCCGTCCAGTACTTCGACCAACTGGCCGCGCGGGTCGAACTCCAGCGGCAGTTTGCCGGGCTCGACCGGGCTGCGAAATACGATTTCGCCCTCGGTCTGGCCGTCGCCATCGGCAGCGACAGCGATGACGCCGCGCTCGACGCCGCCGACCGACAGGACATAGTCGCCGACCGGCACGTCTTCGATTTGTACGTCGAAGTCGCTGCGATCGGTCCGCTCTTCGAAAACGGCATCGCCGGAGCCGGCCGGAAAGACGCCGGTGTTGGTCAAATCGACTTCGATCGAGACCAGCGTCGAACCGTCGTCGTCGCTGCCATCATCCCCATCGTCTTCGCCGTTGTCGCCATCATCCCCATCGTCTCCGCCGTTGTCGTCATCGTCATCACCTCCCTGGGCCGGGAACTGGACGAAGAAGATGCGCGCGGCACCGTCGAATATTTCGATCAACTGGTCGCGCGGGTCGAAGTCCAGCGGCAGTTTTCCGGGTTCGGCCGGGAAGCGGAATTCGAGTTCGCCTTCCGGACCATCGAGCGTTTCGATCACATCGATCGTGCCGCGCTCGACGCCGCCGACCAACAGCGTATAGCTGCCGATCGGGACGTCTTCGATTTCGACATCGAATTCGACCCGGTTCGACTCCTGCTCGAACTCGGCCTCGCCGGAGCCCTGCGGAAATACGCCGTCGTTGACCAGGTCGACCTCGATCTCCTCGCTGCCGAATGCCGGCGGGTTGCCATCGCCTGCGCCCGGGAGGTCGCCGGAATCCGGCGCCACGCCCTCAAGAATGACGGTGCCTGCCTGCAGAACCTCGATGATCTGACCGCGCGGGTCGAAATCGAGCAGAATCTTGCCCGGCTCGGCCGGCGAGCGGAACTCCAGTTCGCCCTCGTTGCCATCGTCAGTGGATGCAACCGTAATGGTGCCGCGGGCTTGACCGCCGACCTGCAGCTCGTAGTCGCCGATCGGCAGGTCTTCGATTTCGACCGAGAATTCGGCCCTGCCCGGACGCGACTCGAAGTCGACCTTGCCGCTGGCGCCGGGTATTGCGCCGGTGGCTGCCAGGAAAACGCGGAATTCTTCGGGCAGCGAGGTGGGCGGGGTATTGTCGGAAATGCCGCCACTGCAGTTCATGCCGGGCTGGTTGCTCAGGCGGAAGATCCGGAACCCGCCGGTGCCGACCACGATGTCGATGGTTTCAAACGAAACATCGGCCTCGAGGCAGCTGTCGAACCGGATTTCCATCGTGCCGATCTGTTCGCCGGGGTTGTTGTCCGGATCGTCTGGCTGCATGAAGGTCACGCCTTCGAATCGATAGATGTCTGCCTGAACGGTATTGTCCACGACCGGACCCTGAGCGAATAGCCAGGACGGGTTCCCGACATCGTCGTAATGGGACCAGAACACCACCCCGGTTTTGTCGCCGCCGGGTAATTCGGAAATGGTCAGGATCACGCCGTGGTTTTCGAGCTCCGGCGTGCCGTACCAGCCGGTGAAGCTGCCGGTGACCTCGACCGCCGAAGCTGAAGCTGCAACAAGAGCGAGGCCGGTCAGCGTCGCCCCGGCGAGTGCCCGTCGGGCTTTTTTCAGTGTTGGGTTTAACAGATGCATATTGGGGTCTCCTCGAGATGGATGTTCTTGAAAGCTATTCAAAATAGTAAAGGCCAAGTCCGAGCCGAACGCGCGGTTGCTCGTCGTTCGGGTCGAGCTGGCCGGACTGCCGTTCAAATTCGTAAAGCCATTTGTCGATGTTTTCGACCAGTTCGCGCGCGGCCGATTCGACCCTGTCCCTTGCCTGGGCGGCCAGCTGAGGATGAATCGACGGGTTGTAGACCAACAGTTGAAGCCGCTTGTCTTCCTGATCGGGCTGCCAGTTATGGTCGATGGTTTTGACCAGTTCGCCGCAGGCCAGGCCGAATACCTCGGCGAAGTTGATGTCGGCATCCCGGGCCCGGGTGATGTACCAGCTGCGCTGCTGCAGCTCGATGCGACGATCCGGGCGTATCTTGACGGTGCCGTTTCTTGCCAGCTCGTCGAGCACCGCGCGCGCAGGCGTCCCACCCGAATGCAGCGCAACGAGTTGACTGAAGCTCGGCTCGTCATCGCTGTCGGTCTCGAAAGGCAAGACCTTGATGGGCTTGCCGCCGGCGCTGAACCTGGGGTTGTTGGCCCATCCGGCCAAAACCAGCGCGGCCCGGTGATACTGTTCTTCCTGCCGGACCTGGTCGGGTGCCGGCGTGGCGAGTAATTGATTGACGTCGATTCGGGTCAGCCCGGTCAGCACGGCCACGCGCGACTTCGATTGCTTGCGGCCGGGCAATTCGAAGTCGTGGTAGGCAACATCGGCATAGCACCAGCGCAGCCATTCGGCGCAGGTCTTATAGGAAACATTGTGGCGAAGCAGGATGCGAACCATTGGACGAAAAATCCGGATGGCCGCACGGGCCAGCGCATCGAGCGTTGTTGTTCTTGCGGCACTTATGTCCATTTCACTCCCCTGGCGTGAATGTTTTTGCGTGCAAATCTGCACGCCGTTGATCGATCTGGCGGACTTTCGTTTACGGCCTGGGGCTTGATCGAATCCCGCAACGAGCGGTCCTTGGCTTGAAAGGCCGGCAAAACGACGATTTCTCGACCCATAGCAGAGTCGGCCGCATTCGCTTGACCTCCGTCGGTCGTCGAACCGGTTGCCGGGTGCCTGGCCGGCGACGGGTGGTCTCTCATGAGTGTGATCGCCCGCATTTTTGTATATTATTTTACAAAATATCAGAGTGTCAAGCGCATTCGCAAAATACTTGATCATTATTTGACAATATTTTTGTCAGCGACTTGACCGCTGCGCCGAAAAATGCGCAGCGACAAACGAGAGCCACTGGCACATCACACCGCAGGTGATGAAAGGAACGATCAAAAAAAGCAGCCAAGGCGTTTGCCTTGATAGTGTCCGTAGTGGGGTTTCAGGCGCTCGCCATGCCGTTTTCTGCAAATGAGAACAAGCCCGACCACCTGGGGTGGCCGGGCATCCTGGATCGACTGCCGGACTGACAACCGAATTGCCAATCCAGTCGGCTCAGGCCGGGAAGTCTGCGGCAAAGATCAGGACTTCGCCGTCGAAAATCTCGATGAGTTGATTACGCGGGTCGAAATCCAGTTCCGGGTCGTCGCCGGCAGGGTCGGAGAACTCGATCTTGCCGGCGCTGTCGTCGTCTCCTGTGGGGAAAACTTCGATGCTGCCGCGCGACTGACCGCCAACCGCTAGCGGGTAGCTGCCAGGCGGTACGTCTTCGAGCTTGACCTCGAAAGTCGTACGACTGGGCCGTTCGGCATATTCGGCAGTGGCAGCCGCTTCCGGAAAGACGCCCTGGTTGTCGAGAAAGATCTCGATGGAAAGCTCCGGCGGGCCGCCATGTCCCGGGTTGTTTCCGGGGCCATTGCCATTGCCTGGGCCGTTGCCGTTGCCCGGTCCACCATCAAAACTGCCTTCCGGAAATTCCACGTTGAAAATCCGCGTGGCGCCCTCGAAGATCTCGATCAGTTCACCGCGGGGGTCGAAATCAAGCATCGACTGACCCGCGACCGGCGGAAAGCGAAATTCGATCTCGCCGCTGCTGCCGTCGTCGTTTTCGACTACCTGGAAGTCGCCGCGCTTGATGCCGCCGACGAACACCGGATAGGTGCCGGCGGGAACATTTTCGATTTCAAGATCGAAATCGACGCGCGGTCCGTCCTGTTCGAACTCGGCGCGGCCAGAACCGTCCGGGTAGATCCCGTCGTTGTTGAAATCGGCTTCGATTTCGAAGCTGCCGTTGGCAGGCGTGTCGAACGGGGGCGGGCCGTTGCCGGGGAAATCGCCCTGTTCGGGAGCCAGTCCGGTCAGCAGCACGACGTCATCCTGCACCACATCGATGATCTGGTCGCGCGGGTCGAAGTCGAGCAGAATCTTGCC
>JAVVET010000054.1:0-20658 GCA_032251235.1 Wenzhouxiangellaceae bacterium | reverse complement strand
TCACGCAATCAGACAAAGCCCATACAGGCAGGCCATGGTCCACAGGACCAGGCCGGCCAGGCCGGCCAGCTCGCGCAGCAGTTCACCCGGCCGTATCCTGACCGGCCAGGGCCGCTTCAGAACCGCCTGGCGGGGATTGAAAAAACCGGACTGCAAAATCATTATGACGCTCCATCGTTGATCGAGCGTTCATCAAAACATGATCCATTCTCATAACCTGAGAATCCGACGGCCAGGCATTCAACGCGAGCGCCCGGTCATTTGATCGTCACCCCGGACCGGTCGATGGAGGGTGACTTGCAGTGCGGCCCGACCTCGTAAACCGGCAGTCCGTTCACTGGCCGGCGACGGTCAATCCATCGATCAGCAGCGAAGGCGCCTGGATGTTGCGCCGGGTCTCCAGATCACTGCCTGCCGCCCGCAGGCTGCCGAACATATCGCGCAGGTTGCCGGCAATCGTGATTTCCTCGACCGGGTATGCCAATTCGCCGTTTTCGACCCAGAATCCGGACGCCCCGCGAGAATAGTCCCCGGTCACCAGGTTCACGCCCTGGCCCATGACTTCGGTCACAAGCAATCCACGCCCCATCCGAGCGAGCAGTTCTTCAAAGCTGTCGGCGCCGGGTCGAAAAATCAGGTTGCGCACGCCTCCGGCGTTGCCGGTGGTCTCAAGTCCCAGTTTGCGCGCCGAATAACTGCCCAGTACGTAGCGCCTCAACACGCCCTGCTCGATCAGCGCAGCCGGCCTTGTGGCAACGCCCTGGGCATCGAAAGAACTGGAATGAAAGGCACCCGGCAAATGCGGATGTTCCTCGATCTGGACCCATTCGGGAAAGATCGACTGCCCAAGCGTATCGAGCAGAAAGCTGGAACGCCGGTACAGATTGCCGCCGGACACCGCGCCAACGAGGTGGCGCACCAGCCCCATGGCCATTTCCGAGTCGAATACGACCGCTGTTTTACCGCTGGGCGCTTTGCGCGCGCCCAGCCGCCGCACGCTGCGCTCGGCGGCCTTGCGGCCGGTCGCGGTCGGCGCCGCCAGGCGATCGAAGCGGCACTGGTCATCCCAGTCCCAATCGCGCTGCATGCCTGAGCTGTCCTGGGCCACGAGCACGCAGGACTGTCCGTAGCGCGTATGACGGCCGTGGCCGATAAAGCCATGGCTGTTGGCGTATACCCCGATCGAGGCGTCGGCCGAAACCGAGGCGCCTTCCGAGTTGTCGACGCGCTCATCGAATTCCAGGCCGGCCCGCTCGATCTGGCCGGCGCGTTCGATCAACGCGTCCATATCCAGCATCGTGGGATGCCAGACGCCAAAATCCTCGACCTTTTCGGCCATCTTGTCGGCGTCGGCCAAGCCACCGTATGGGTCGGGCTGGGTGTGCCGGGCAATCGCCAGCGCCTGCTCGACGGCAAGCTGAAGCGCTTCGGGCCGCAGGTCTGCGGTCGACGCACTACCGCTGGCGCGGTTTCGATAGACGGTCACCGAGACGCCGTGGTCGCGCGCGTCTTCCAGCACATCGACCTCGCCCAGTCGCAGCGTGACGTTTCGACCCAGGCTCGACGAGACACTGACCTCGCAGGCATCGGCGCCGCCGGCGCGGGCCTGTTGAAGAATCTGTGCCGCGATATCGGACAACTGCCCCGATTCGCGCTCCGGGTCGCTCAGCAGATCCTGCATGCCGGCCGCTTGTAAATGTCGAGTCGAGCTCATGCCGTTCCTCCCACGGTCAGGCCATCGATGCGCAAGGTCGGCTGACCGACGCCCACCGGCACACCCTGCCCCTCCTTGCCACAAACGCCGACGCCGCTGTCGAGCTTGAGATCGTTGCCGACCATGCTGACCCGGGTCAACACATCCGGACCGTTGCCGATCAGCGTCGCGCCCTTGAGCGCAGGCCCGAGCTTGCCGTTCTTGATCCGGTAGGCCTCCGATGCGACGAACACGAACTTGCCCGAGGTGATATCGACCTGCCCGCCGTTGAAGTTGACCGCGTAGACGCCGTCGTCGACCGAGGCGATGATTTCACCCGGATCGTGCGGCCCGGCCAGCATGTAGGTATTGGTCATCCGCGGCATCGGCAGGTGGGCGAAGGACTCGCGACGGCCGTTGCCGGTGGCCTTCATGCCCATGGCCCGGGCGTTGAGCTTGTCCTGCATCAAGCCGGTCAAGCGGCCCTTCTCGATCAAAACATTGCAGGCGCTGGGCGTACCCTCGTCGTCGATCGACAGCGAGCCGCGACGATTGGCCAACGTGCCGTCATCGACGACGGTGCAGTGCTCGGTCGCGATCGACTCGCCCATGCGGCCCGAAAAAGCCGACACGCCCTTGCGATGGAAATCGCCTTCCAGCCCGTGACCGATGGCCTCGTGCAGCAGCACGCCGGGCCAGCCGGGACCGAGAACCACTTTCATCGTTCCGGCCGGCGCGTCGACCGCCCCGAGGTTGACCAGTGCCTGGCGAACGGCCTCGTCGGCAAACACCTGCCAGGCGGTCGGCTGCATCAGTTCAGCCAGCGCATACCGCCCACCGCCACCGGCGTTGCCGGATTCGCGACGTTCGCCCTGTTCGGCGATCACTCGCACGTCGAGCCGGATCAACGGTCGCACATCGCCGGCCAGCGTGCCGTCGCTGGCAGCCACGAGGATCGACTCGTGCTCGCACGACAGCGAAACGCTGACCTGACCGATCCGCGGATCGAGCGAGCGCGTGTAGGCATCGATGGTGCGCAACAAGTCGACCTTGGCGGCCGAATCAGCCGCCAATACCGGGTTGTCGGGCTGATACAGCGCCGTAACATCGGCCGGCCGGCCCAGAGCGACCGCACCGGACTGCCCTTGTCGGGCAATCGCGCGCGCACTGCCGGCGGCCTCGACCATGGCCGGCATGCTGATCGAATCGGCATAGGCGAACCCGGTGCCGGTTCCGACGACCGCGCGCACGCCCACTCCCTGGTCGATGCTGAAGCTGCCCGACTTGACGATGCCGTCCTCGAGCATCCAGTTCTCGGACTGGCGATGTTGAAAATACAGATCGCCGAAATCGACGCCGCCCTCGACCAGCCGGCCAAGTACGCGTTCGATTTCCTGGTGGCCCAGACCGGCCGGTGCCAATAGTGCCTGTTTTGCTAGCTCATACATGCATTGAATTCCTGGTTTGATTCCGCAGATTCATGCTGCGAATGGTTCCCGCTTATATTCGGGCAATCGGGTTGGTTTCAACCGGGGCTGCGCCCGGGTCGACCGTTGAAGACATCAATGACCGCAATGGAAAGCGGCGCGCGCAAACCCTCAAAGGTGTGCTTCAGTTTCAGCCCTGCCTTGGCAGGCCATTGGCTACTTGCCACAAGTTCGTGGATCATCTCGCAAGGCCGGTCAGTGAAAAACGACGTGGGCCACGGGGCCAGCAGCCTGTCGGACTTAACGCTGATCTGTTGTTGATGTACTGCCGCGGAAAAACCGGATTGGGCCAGGTTTCCCGCTCCTTTTCGTTAAATAGCCTTGCTATACGCCTCAAAAGACCGAAAAATCCGACTCCAGGCGGCTTTCCATCGCTTTGGATCGGTCAAGTCCGACAGGCTGCCAGCGCCGCCTTATTGCTCATCCGGCTCAGCATTTTCCGCCGGGCGCACGCTGACCGGTTCAAACACCGGATTGTCCCACGTCCCGGTGACCGCGTACTTGACTTCCGAAACGCCTTTGAGCGGCTTGGAGAAGATTTGCTGTAAAGCCGCACCGGCGGCCGCACCCACCGGCCCGCCGGCCAGCGCGCCGATGATCGGCAGCGCCGACCCAACCCCGGGCCTGACCGTCAACACCTGGTCATAGGTGCGTGCTTCAAGATCGGTCGAGCCCGAGATCCGGATTTCCGCAGCCGGCGCATCGATGCGCAAGTCGTCGGTACTTGCGACCCCGTCGGTCAACTTGAAATGACCGGCAACACGGTCGAAGCCCAGTCCGCCGCCGAAAACATCGGAAAAGTCCAGGCGCAGGCGACGCGGAATCGAATTCAGGCTGACCAGCCCCAAAATTCGCCCGGCACCCGGCCGGGCTTCGGGAATGGTGCCGTCGCTGATCACGACTTCCAATTCGCCGTTCACGCGCGCCAACGCGAAATCGGTCGGACCACCCGGCCACTGTCCGTCGAAATCGATCCTCGACTGACCCCGTTCAAGTGCGATATCGAAGCCGGCTTGTTCCAGAACCTGGCCGAGATCGTCAGCGGCCAGCCGCAGGCGCATCTGCGTTTGAACCGGCCCGCTTCCGGTCCAGCGGCCCTGGCCGGAAATTTCCAGGCCGTCGCGACGAGCCGAAAGCTGCTCGATTTCAATACCCTGTTCGGTTTTGTGCGAGCTCAGGCTCACCTCGCCCAGCGACAGTTGGCCCCACCGCAGTTCATCAATCGCGATATCGAAGGCCGGCACGTCTTTCGGGTTGACGCTGCCCGGCGGTCGCAGCTCGGATGGTTGCTCCGGATCGACGCCAGGCCAGTACAAGTACGCCAGATCGGCAACGATGTTGCGATCGGCATCGCCCCGGGCCGGAAACCGCACCGAACCTTCCATATTCGCGCCCGAACTATTGAGTCGCCAATAGTCGGCATCGCGATTCATTGCAAGCTCGACGGCACCCAGAGATGTTTTGCCGGAACGCAACTCATCGATGTCGATTTCAAGCCAGCCGCTGAGGCCCTCGCCGCCGCCAGGCGTCGAAGTGGTCGACCCAAGGTCACCGATTTCGGAAAGCAGATCGATCCACTGATCCAGCGCGACCACGCCGGTATTGCCCTCGACAATGAAATTCTCTGCCGACGGCAAACGCGCCTCGGTCTTGCCCAGCCCCAGACCCACTTGCCAATAGTCCGAATCGACCAGGATTACACCGTTGAGCTGCGGCTCGAGCCGAAACTCGATCGGCTCGGGTTGCTCCGTCAGCGGCAGCTTAAGCCGGAATGGCTGCCGGGTCGAAGCCTGCTTGGAAAGCGGCATCGGCAAATCAACAGCAACGCCGTCCAGATCGCTGGACAATTCGAGCACCAGGCCTGGCCCGGTCCGGTCCGGATTTTGATCCCGATCTCGACCGCCTTCCCGATGCCGGTCCGGCCCGATCTCGATATCCCAGTGGCTGCGTCCATTCACGCGTGCCTGGAGTTCCGGCCAGACCTGATACCAGTCGGCGGGGATCAAGCCCTGGATCGGAAGCTCGCCGGCCATCGACATTCGAAAGCCGTCGTTCAGCCACGCGTTCAAGTCAAGCTCGACCGGCTCGTCGAGCATCCGCCCGGCAAGCGTGGCCGGGCCGAATCGATCGCGCGAAAATGGGACCGCCCCAGTCATGCGGCCGATCCCGATGCCTTGCCGATTCAATTCCATTTCAGCCTGCCGAAAATCCACCCGACCCGACAGCCGCCAATCGTCTCGATGCTTGACCGGCAGCCAGATCTCGGCCTGCGCACTGGCCTCACCACGCCACTGCATCGTCTCCAGCGCTGCTCTAAGACCTTCCAGCGGAAATGCGGCGGTGAGCCTGGCCAGGGCGCCGGCATCCTGGGTCAGCGAACGAAGGCTCAGCGCGAGCTCGGCATTGCGTCGATTTGGGATGTGAATTCGCGGCGCTTCCAGTCGCGTCCCGGCGACCACGCCGGAGTCGATCAACGCATCGAGAGACTCGCCAAGGAACTCTATCCTACCCTCGAGTTGTTCGCCGATCGGCCAGTTTCTGGCGTATTCGAGGTCAAGGCCGGAAAACTCCGCCACGCTGTTCAGAGCACCGTGAGGAATACGTTCGCGCCACTGCAGCGGCTTGCCGTACAGTGTGGTCAACGCACGAGCGGACTCGAGCGACAGCAGCGCATTTTCAAGCCAGGCGCGAGTCTTGGGCGGCAAACCATTGGCCGGCAGCCAGGCGGCCGGAGAACTCGGCTCCAGCCGCGGAATTTCCACGGCCAGGTCGATGAACGGCTCGCCGGTCTGCAGTCGGAAATCACCGGATACCAGCATCTCGAATTCATCATGATCGAGCCGCAGTGCCTGAAGCTCGAAGCCGTAGGGATGCAAAGCGACTGCCCCGGAGACCGAATCGAACTGCAGCGGCCGGGCATAGAGCAAAGGATAATCGACCAGGATATTCCCATCGGGCCGCAACACGATCCGGTCGCCGTCCAGCCCGATCTCGAGGTTTGCATCGGCCAGCGACAGCTTTGGCTGTTGGAGAGCGAATTGCAGACCCGTCATCTTGCCTTCTGCCAGGTACGCTGCGCCGTCGGCGTTCAGCGCCAGCGTCAGGTCGCGAACGTGGCCTGCCAGGCTTTCGGGCCAGAACTCGAAGGACCCCATCCAGGGGCTGACCAGCGCATGCAGGTAATCAAGTTCGATTCGCCTGGCCATGAATGTCCGCTTGCCGCGCGACTGGCCGAAAGCCAGGCCATCGATCAGTTCCGGCTTGTCAACACCGAACTCTCCGGCATTGAGCTCGACCCGAAAACTCTGTTCGTCCCAACGCCCATCGAGTTCGAAGCGACTGGAAGCACGCCCGGCAACGCCGGATTGGGCCAGCGAATGCAGATCGACGCGCGCATGGAATCGACCGCCGTCATCTCGAGTCCATTCCAGCCACCACTGCATCTGGGTGCGCAAATCGGCAATCGCTTCGGTCGTCGAATCAAAAGCCAGGTTGGCCAGTGCAAAATCCGGCGACTCGGCAAAACCACGCAGCGACTCCAGGCGCGAATCGGGCATCTGCAGCACCAGGCGCGCATCCAGTAGCTCGCCCGAACCATTGCGCGGCGAAGCCTGCAGGCGCACGTTCAACTGGTCTCCAGCCCGGTTCAGATGGGCCCGCGGCACCGACCAGCTCAGTTCCGGCAAGCCCCTGGGCACGATCCGGATACCCGAATCGTTCAAAATCAGGTCGCCGGCCGACACGCTGCGCTCCCAACCCGGCGCAAACTGACCGCCGCTCTCGAGTTCCCATATCCATTGACCGCGGTCGTTCTGGATCACCGCCAGTTCAAGGCCCAGCACGACCAGTTCAAAACTGTTGCGCCCCGGATGAACCAGGTTGTAGAGCTTGAATTCGAGCCGGGCGCGATCCACGCTCAGCAGACGCTCTTCGACATCGCCTACGGTCAGCCCAAGCAGCTCGATCCGGGGCGAAAGCCGGGGCCAGCTGGCCGTCACACGCTCAATCTGGACCGGCTGGTTCAACGCTCGGGCAAGAAATTGCTCGATCAGCGGGCGCGCCGTGTCGGCATAAGGCGCCAGCAGCCTGCCGATGCTGACCAGTACCGCCGAGACAATGATGAACCAGACCAGCAGCGACCAGCAGCGACGCCTGAACCAAAGCAGCAGGCGCAGCAGCGGATTGCCGCGGGTCGCCGAGGCTTCGCTCAAAGCAGCACCACGTCGAACTGCTCCTGGGCGTACTGCTCTTCGGACTGGAACTGGATATTGGTACCCAGCTGATCGGTCAACTCGGCCAGCGTGCGGGTATGCTCCTCCAGCATTTTCTCAACCACCGCGGGCGTGGCCAGGACCATCAGCTTGCCGGTCTCGAATTGACGCACGGCACGCAGGATTTCCCGGAAAATCTCGGAACAGATGGTTTCAGGCGACTTCTGCCAGCCGCGTCCGTTGCAATGGCGGCACGGCTCGCACAAACGGTGCTCGAGGCTTTCGGTGGTGCGCTTGCGGGTCATCTCGACCAGCCCCAGATCGGAAATTGCCGACACCGTCTTGCGCGCCGGATCGCGCGCCAGCGATTGGTTCAGGACCCGCAGCACCTGGCGTTTGTGCTCCTCGTCGGTCATGTCGATGAAATCGATGATGATGATCCCGCCCAGATTGCGCAGCCGCAATTGCCGCGCCAGCGCCTGGGCCGCTTCGAGGTTGGTCTTGTAAATCGTGTCAGCAAAATTTTTCCCGCCGACGAAGCCGCCGGTATTGACGTCGATTGTGGTCATCGCTTCGGTCTGATCGATGGTCAGGTGGCCTCCGGATTTGAGCACCACGTTGCGCCTTAGCGCCCGTGAAATTTCGTCTTCGACGCCGTACAGATCAAACAGCGGACCGCTGCCGCTAAAAAGCTCCAGCCGGTCGGACCACTCGTTGACGAAGGTCGCAGCGAAGGTGCGCGCACGATTCAATGTCGACGCATCATCGAAGCGCACGCGCTCGATGCCGCCGTGCATCAGGTCTCGAATGGCCCGCAAGGCCAGCGAGAGATCCTCGTAGATGCAGGTTCCGGGGCCCGGATTTTCATGCATTCGGCTATCGATGCGGTCCCACAGCCGGCGCAGATAATTCAGGTCTCTTCGCAGTTCGTCGACACCGACGCCGTCGGCGTTGGTTCGGAGAATCAGACCGGTCTCGGGCAGATTGTCTTGCTCGAGCATTTCGGCCACCAGCGTTCGCAGTCGCGTGCGCTCGGCTTCGTTCTCGATTCGCAGCGACACGCCAATGCTGGAGGTGCCCGGCAGATACACAAGGTAACGCGAAGGCAGGCTCAGTTGCGTGGTCAAACGCGCGCCCTTGGTGCCCATCGGGTCCTTGGTCACCTGGACCAGCAAATCCTGGCCCTCGCGGATCAATTCCGATATCGGCGGAATCTGCGGTTCGGCCATTTCGTCGACGGCATCGGACTCGACCGCGGGGCCGGATTTGGCAATTTCACCGGCATGCAGAAAGGCCGTGCGGCCCAGGCCGATGTTGACGAACGCCGCCTGCATGCCCGGCAGCACCCGTTCGACCCGTCCCAGGTAGATGTTGCCGACGTAACTGATGTCGTCGGCGCGTTCCAGGTGCAATTCCTGCAGCAAGCCGTTTTCCACCAGCGCGACCCGACGTTCAGACGGGGTTACATTGATCAGCAATTCGTTGCTCAATCCTTCATCCTCGCAGGCTCGCTCGGTCCAGGCCGCAGCAAGCAGAAGGGCTGCGTCACTGCGATGCACCGATTTCGGAGCGGTAGCAATCGGGCAGTACGCCGGCGTTGCCCAGCAACGCGACCGTCTCGAACAGCGGCAGACCGACCACGCCACTGTAACTGCCATCGATTCTCGAAATCCAGGCTGCCGCTGAACCCTGTATGGCATAGGCACCGGCCTTGTCCATTGGTTCAGCAGAATCGACGTAGGCTGAAATCCAGTGGCCGGGAAGCGTTTCGAACCAGACCCGGGTGATGCTGAGCGCGGTTTCGGCATGGCCGGACGCATCGACCAGACAAACCGACGAATACACCAAGTGCGATCGCGCCGAGAGGCTTTCAAGCATGGTCCGCGCGGCGGCGGCACTTTCCGGCTTGCCCAGGAAGACGCCATCGACGACCACCGCGGTGTCCGCGCCCAGCACCGGGCGGCCCGGATGCCGGTCGGCCACCTTGCCGGCTTTGGCCACGGCCATGCGCTTGACGTACCCTTCAGCCGACTCGCCGGCGTACGGCGTTTCATCGATGTCGGCAGCCTCGATCGTGAAGTCGTCGATCAGGATCGACAACAACTCGCGGCGACGCGGCGAAGCCGAGGCCAGCAGCAGCGGAGCCATGGTGGAAATCGATTGCTGCGGCTTTTGCTTCATGGCGGCCAGAGCCCTCAGGAACGGTGATAGGGGTGGCCGGACAGCAGCGTCCAGGCCCGGTACAACTGCTCGCCGACGATGACCCGCACCAGCATGTGCGGAAACGTCAGCGCGCCCAGCGACCAGCGAACGTCGCTTCTGGCCAGCAATTCCGGGCAATGACCGGAGGCGCCGCCGATGCACAGGTTGACGCTTTCGCCCATCATTTGCCAGTGTTCGAGCCTGGAGGCCAGATCCTGGGTGCTCCATTGCCTGCCGTGCTCGTCCAGCGCCACCGTATAGCCGGGGCTGCGACATCGCGCCAGCAAGGCCTGGCCTTCCCGACGCCTGGTTTCGTGAGGATCCTGCGACCGCGCCGGGGCGACAAGTTCGATCAGTTCGAGCCGGATATGGCGCGGCAGGCGTCGCGCGTACTCGTTCCAGCCGCTGGCAATCCAGTCCGGCATGGGTCGACCGATCGCCAGCAGCCGTATTTCCAAGTCCGCCTCCGCAGCAAGCTACTGGCTTTGGGCTGGACGCGACCGGGTCGTGGCGTCCCAGAGCTTTTCGAGATTGTAAAAGGCGCGCGTTTGCGGCAGCATCAGGTGGACCACGACATCGGCCAGGTCGACCAGCACCCATTCGCCGCCTTCCTGCCCTTCCACACCCAGCGGCGGTGCAAGCCCGAGTTCCTTGACTTTCATTGCCAGGCGCTCGGCCATGGCCTTGTTCTGGCGCGTCGACGAACCGCTGGCGACGATCATGAAATCCGCAAAGGTATTGCGCTCGCGCAAATCGAAGACTTCGACATCCTGGGCTTTGGCGTCTTCCAGCACATCAATGGCCAGATCACGCAGGGCACAGGAATCGAGTGGATCGGATTTTGATTTCAAAGAGGTCTTCATTGCAAGGTCAGGCGGTAGTTTACCCCAACATTACAAAAAATTGCGGCCCAAAACCGCTACGCTGCCCGGTATAGCAGCATTTCCGGGGGCTGTGCTCGCGTTGCCAATCCTCACGTGGCGTTAAGCCACACTCCGGTTGTCAACACTGCGCGCAGCCCCCGGAAACACGACTCCCCGAGCTTTTGAATCCAAAATTTATGCAACATTGGGATTTACGCAACTTGTCCGGCCGACGTCACGCCTGCGTGCAGCTGAAAGCTGTCGCTTGCGTCCCGGACTCCAGCCGGCCTGGAGCCCAGCCTCATGCGCCGCCGGGCGTGGTTCGATGATTTTCACAGGCTCAAGTTTATTCACTGGTTGGTACACGCGGCGATATTGGACAGCCGGAATAGCTGGCGGTCAATATCGACGCTGGTATCGAGCGGCGGACCGGATACGAAACTGGTCACTTCCCGAAGCGAAAACTGGTCGAAAAACCGCCTTTCCAGCGTCCCAACAACCTCGTCGACGATCGGCACCGGCTCGCAGTAAATGCACCAGCCTCTGACGTCGAGTACTTCCATCCGGTTGCCGTCCTCGATCGTCGGCGGCAATTCGATGTCGGCAAAGATCCAGCGCGGCTGGCCGGTGGCGTCGAAATAGTATCGCAGCCAGGCCTCGCTGATATCGGTGACCAGAACGGTCGCGCCGCCTGCCGCCGTATCGGGCGAGAACCAGTGCCCCAGCAACTGGAGCGGCTCGCCGTCGACGATCGGACAGTCCGAGTCGTGAATCGGATCGAACATTTCTGCGCCGTGCTGGCCGTTGATGCGCCAGGCATACATCATCTCGTAATCGCCGATGCCGGTAATCTGCACCTCGCCGATCACCGACAGGGTCTGGCGCTCATTGTTGCTGGTTGCGCGAAACAGCACGGCATTGAAATAGGAACTGTCGCCGGGCCGCTGCACGCTGTCGGTGATGTAGTAGGTCGGCAAACCCGCTTCGTCGAAGGTGTACCACAAGGCAAACGAATTGCCGGGTCCCCCAACCTGCCAGTCGAGGCCCTGACGGATGCCCGGGTTTCGATTGGCCGCGCTCCACAAGCCGCGCTGCTGCTCGACCCGCTCGGCCTCCGTGACGCTGGCGGTCACGCTCAGCGCGGTCTCGCTGGAGCCGTTGTTTTCCAGCACCACGAAGTAGCGGCCCGCATCCAGTCGTTCGCCCGGGGGTGCCGTGAAAACCAGCCGGCGCCCGCCGGGCCGCGCTTCTGAGGCAGCCAGAACTGCGTCAGGCGCAGGCGGCGTCAACGGCACGCTGTCGGCCAGCGCATCGAATTCGAGGAATCCCAGGCTGGCCGCGTCGATATCGCCGGCGATGTCGATTTCGATCGACACCGCGGTCGGCGGCACATCGATGAACAGGCGGCGATGCTCGGTGCCTGCGGCAATCACGATCGGCTCGGCGCGCTCGTTGAACAGTGCGCGGTCGGCCGGCGCATTGCGGCCGGTGCGCGTGATATCGACGACGACCGAACCAATATTGGCGACAAAATCCGGTGAGCTGGCGAGCCCGATCGCCCCGACCCAGCGCTGGTTGCGCAACATCGCCGGCTGGTCCCAATAAACGGGAATCGACAGTGGTCCGCCGGGATGAATCCCGGGGCCGAATGCGACCAGGCTCGGGTCGCGCTGCTCGGCGAACACGGCGAACTCGAACGGCGCCGAATCGGAAGTGCCCGAATCGGAACTGTCCGGGTCCGCGAAGTTCTGCACCCGCACCCACCAGGATCCGGCCTCGGGTTCATCGATCCGGCAAAACTCCAGATCGTCGAACGAGCGCGACGAGCAGCGCTCCTCGAATTCATCGGCCTGTCCGTTGCCGTTGTCGTCACGGCCGACAAACAGATCGACATCCTGGCTGGACGAGGCGAACGTCTGGGCGAACAGCAGTATCGAACCTTGATCGACTTCGAACAACTCGGTGCTGGTGCCAACCTCATCGTCGAAAGCCTCGAACGGTGTCGGATCCTCCTGAAGCATTGGCGTGCGGGCTTCGGGCCGGACCAGTGCACTGGTGCGAATCACCAATTCGGAAACCGCCAGCAGGTTCGACAGCTCAAGCGATCCGCGGCCGCGATTGGTTTCGGTGGCGAAACTGCGCGATTCGGGGATCGAGCCCCCCGATACCAATATCCCCACCGGCAGGCGCTGGCGAATGAAATTCGGGTTTGGCGTATCGAGGATAATGCTGCCGGCACCCCAGCGTCCAAACGGCGTGGCGCCGGCCCGAATCGTGATCTGCAACTGCTGTTGCTGGCCCTGCTGCAGCGAGAACGAGGCCGGCGACACCTCGATCGCCAGTTCGCCGTCGGTCGAGACGCTCCATGTGCCCGGCCCCAGTGCCCGCACGGTGCGGGTGAAGCTGCAAACGTCCTCGCAACCATCACTGAACACGCCCGGCAGGTTCAGCTTGCCCGGGTCGCCGCCGACGGCAGGATTGGCATTGACAAACTCGGCGCGCGAAACTGGCAGGTACAGGCCGATCTGCGCGGCCCGGTCCACCTGCACGCCGCCGGCGCCGCGGTCGATGACACGCGCCGGCGCGCCGTCGGACTGGCGGACCATGGAGGCATCGGCAGTGGTCTCGAGCGCCGAGATGATCTCGTCGACACCCCACTCGGGATGCGATGCACGCAGCAGCAGTGCCGCGCCGGCCACGTGCGGCGACGACATCGAAGTGCCGCTCAAAAACGCCACCTGCAGCGCGGCATCGGCGCCGGGGCCGGTGCCTGCGGCATCGAGCTGGGTGCTGGCGGCAAGAACACGGGTTCCCGGCGCGGTGACATTGGGCTTCATGGTATCGGGTGAACCGGATGCCGGGCCGCGCGAGCTCGATCGGTTGATCAAGCCTGCCCGGTCGGGGTCCACGACCCGTTCGGCGCCGCCAAGACGGCCGCGATGGCCAGAACCTGTCGCCAGCCAGTTACGCAGGCGATCGCCGTCGTCGGCGCCGACGTGGGTTGCCGGCAGACAGTGCGTGTCGGCATCAGTGGCTTCGCCCTGTTCGGCCGTATTGGCCAGGATCATGCCGCCGGCGCCTGCCGCCTGCACGTTTTTGCCCTTTTCTATGCGGCCGTAGTTGCCGCGATCGCAAACCACGATCTCGCCGTTGAAGGTTCCCGGTGGAAACGGATTGCTGGCGCCGCTATTTTCGCTGCAGCTTGGCCCCAGCTCAGCCGGTCCGGTGCCGCACAGGGCAAAGCCGAGATCGCGCGCATGCACGATCGGCCGGACCGTATTGGTGCCGACGGTGTCGCTTTCGCCGACCATCGCAGCCAGCGGGCCGGCACCGCCGCTGGTCTCGACCAGCCGGCTCCCGGCAATGCGGCCATGGCTGGCATTGGCCACCGCGACCACCCACGGCGTATTGGCGGGACTACCCACCGAACCGTCGACTGGCCCGCTGTTGCCGGCTGACGTGACCGGCACGATCCCGGCATCCCTGAGATTGAGAAAAGCCCGCTGATTCCCGCCAAGGCTCCAGGGGTTGAATCCAGGGCCACCGATCGAGAAATTCACCGCGTCCACGCCATCGACAATTGCCTGCTCCAGTGCTGCTGAAGTGGCCGAACCCGGGCACTCGAAATTGCCCGGACCGCTGTCGGCAGGCGCCTGGCAGGCTTTGTAAGAGATCAAGCTGGCCCGCGGCGCGACCCCGGAAGTCTGGAAATTAAAATTGAAGCTGCCAAACGGAAGCCCGAAGCTCAATGGCAAGCCGACCGCGGTCGACGCCGTATGCGTGCCGTGCCCGTCCGGGTCGAAGCCATTGGTGCCCTCATCGGTAAAGTCGTAGACGCCGATCAGCTTGTCGGTGCATGGGATATCGAGCGAGGCGTCGTTGCACAAGCCAAAAAACCGGCCACGCGGGTTGCTGACCGGCACGCTGGACTGGGAAAGATCGAAAAACAGCGACTCCCAGTTGACGCCGGTATCGATGACGCCCAAAACCGTGCCTTCGCCCTGGTTCGGGTTGGGCGCGCCGGTCGAGCCATTCCACAGCCGCGGCGCACCCAGCCACTGCGGACCCGCGTCGGTCTGCACATACATCATCGTATCGGGCGTGACCGACCGGACCGACGGAAGCGACGCCAGCCGCCGGGCCTGGTCTGCGCTCATGCGCGCGGCAAAACCATTGCGCAAATGCCGATAAACGAAACGCGGCTTGAGCGTAATCCCCAGTTCTTCGCTTGCGCCGGCCAGCACCGTACTTCTTTGAGAATCGAGATAATCGACGTAGCGCTGCACCGCGGCCGTCCGCGTGTCCAGTCGTCGCGCGCCGGTCGCAGCGGGCGCGGTTGCCTCGAATGCCTTGGCCACGCGGACCCCCTGGGCATTGAGGCTCATGCGCGTACCGCCTTCGAACTCGACCGAAGGTGGGTCGACCAGTTCAACCAGCCAGATACCGGGGTCACCGTCCCGGCTGTCGACAGGCCGCGACCAGCCAGGCGTCGAAACGATGGCGAGCAGAACCGTCATCGCCGCGAGGTGAAACAAAATTGTTTTTTTCATGATCCAGGCCCGGGCCGTTGCGGCCATTGACGAATATTAAAATAGTAAAAGCTACAAGCTTTGCATGATCCGGCCGCAATGATGACCGATCCGGGAATTTCAGGCATCGAATTTACGAGTATGAAACCTTCGAACACGACGGCCATCGAAGGGTTCCCTTATTAGCGACAAGTATTAGCGACAGGCTGCTAGCCAACCGGCTCACGCATCGTGACCAGTTCCTCGGCACTGGTCGGATGGATTCCGATCGTGCGATCAAAATCGGCCTTGGTCAGACCGGCCCGCACCGCAACCGCAAAACCCTGGACCATTTCGGCTGCTTCCGGACCCACCACGTGCAGGCCGATGACGCGATCGCTTTTCGCATCGACCAGGATTTTCATCATGGCTTTTTCGGATCGTTTGGCCAAAGTAAATTTCATCGGCGTAAATTCCGATCGAAAAACCCGGATTTCATCAAACGCCTCGCGCGCCTGATGTTCGGTCAAGCCGACGCTGGATGCGGCCGGCTGCGAGAAAACGGCCATCGGCACGTTGGCATGATCGCTCGGGCGCGGCATGCCGCCGAACTCACTATCGGCAAAGGCATGACCTTCCATCAAGGCCACCGGGGTCAACGCAACGCGGTCGGTCACATCGCCCACGGCAAAGATGTGTTCAACCGAGCTGCGGCTGAATTCATCGACCACGATCCGCCCACCGGGGCCCATCTCGACGCCGACGTTTTCAAGCCCCAGGTCGCCGGTATAGGGCTTGCGGCCGGTTGCGAACAGCACGATATCGAATGTGCCCTGGCTGCCGTCGGAAAACATCACCTCACGGCGCCCATCGGACGATTCCACGATGCGCGTCGGTACGTTTTTGTATTGAAACTGCACCCCACGACCCAGCATGCCGGCCTCGACCGTGCGCCGGACGTCGTCATCGAACTCGCGAAGAATGCATTCCTTTCGATAATTGAGCAGCACATCGCAGCCCAGGCCGTTGAAGATGCCGGCAAACTCGACCGCGATGTAGCCACCGCCGACCACCAGCACCTTTTCAGGCAATTGCGGCAGGTCGAAGGCATCATCGGAAATAATCGCCAGGTCGCCGCCAGGCATTGGCGGCCGAAACGGCCGACCGCCGACGGCAATCAGGATTTTCTCCGCAGTGATGCGCCTGCCGTCGACATCCACGACATGCGGCTCGCGCAGCACGCCGCGCCCGGCGTGGACCGTGACCCCGGCGTTTTCCAACAGCCGGCCATAGACCGCTTCGAGGCGGGTGATTTCACGCTCCTTGGCGGCGACCAGGTCGGGCCAGCAAAACGAGGGTGGCTCGACCGTCCAGCCGTAGCCAGCCGCATCTTCGAAAGCCTCGCGAAACTGGCTTGCGAAAACCAGCAGCTTTTTCGGCACACAACCGCGAATCACGCAGGTGCCGCCCAGCCGGGACTCTTCACAAAGCCCAACCCGGGCACCGTGGCCGGCGGCAATTCGAGCGGCCCGAACGCCGCCGGACCCACCGCCGATCACGAACAGGTCATAGTCAAAATTTGTCATGAATCAAAGCAATCCTCTAAGTGACGGGTAGAATACAGAAACTGGCTCGCTTCCGTGTCGCCGTCCAACACGACCGGATTTCAGGCGCCATCCTGACCGCATTCGTCAAACCGGAATTTCATTACCCATCGCATGCCCTCATCGACTGCCCAATTGCCGATTCTTGATCGAAGCCGAACGCTGGACGCGGTTCTGGACGCCTTCCTGTCGACCCATTACCGTGTCGGTGCGGCTTCAACGCCGGCGTCCGCAGGCCAAAGCGCTGCGTTTCGGATCAGAATCGGTCAGATGCACGCTGAGCTCGATCAGCATCTGAGGGCCCTGGCACCGGCATTGCCAGCCTGGTTTATCGTGACTGCGTTCAACCCGCACGGCAGGCTGCAATCGATGCGGTGCAATCGGCATGCTCACGCGCGTCTGAGTGCGCGTCTTGAAAACAAGGTTCAAAATCTCGTGCTGCCAACGTGCCATCGCGACCCTTCAGGACAATGGCCCGACGAACCAGGCTGGCTGGTGGCCTGCAGTGATCCTCATGATGGCGTTGCGCTGGCGCGCGAATTCGACCAACTGGCCATCGTTGCCGGTTGCCAGCACCGTGCAGCCGAGCTTTGGCTTTGCGATGGCCAGTGGCCGGCGACGCTGCCCCGGCACGTCCGGGTGGCCGGCTCGTGACGGATCTTTTGCGCGCAAGCGCGGTCGGATTCGAGCGATACGGCGAACAAGTCTTCGAGCCGCTCGACATCCAGTTGTCGCCGGGCATGGCGGTGGTCCTGACCGGCCGCAACGGTGCCGGGAAAACAACCCTTTTAAGACTGCTTGCCGGTATTCTCACGCCCAGCTGCGGCACGCTGGAGATCGATGCGGCGGTGGCATTTGTCGGTCACTTGCCGGCCGTCAAGGGTGACCTGACCTGCCGTGAAAACCTGCAGTACGAGCAATCGCTGGGGCCTGCCTGTCAGCCCGTCGCCGAAGCACTGGCGCGAGTGGGCCTGGCCGGACTCGGCATTCGGCCGGCGCGCGCCTTGTCGGCCGGACAGAAAAAGCGGCTGGGCCTGGCCAGGCTGCTGGTCCGCTTCACGCCGGTGTGGCTGCTCGACGAGCCTTACGCCAGCCTCGATGATCACGGCTGCGCGACCGTCGATCGCCTGATCAGCGCGCAACTCGACCACGGCGGTGCAGTCATTCTTGCCACCCACCAGCGCCAACCCCGAATCGCACCGGAGCGAATCTGGCAGGTCATCGTTTCGGCATCCGGCGAGACAACTGAATGAAAAAGCCCGTTACCGCTGACCGGCCGCGAGCGCTGGCTGCCCCGCTCGCCCTGCTCCGGCGCGACATGAAGCTTGCGATGCGCCGCCTCGGCGAATCCCTGCTGCCGCTTTTTTTCCTGTTTACCGTCATCGTGCTGATCCCGCTGGGTGTCGGACCCGGCCCGGACCTGCTGGCACGCATGGCGCCGGGCATGGTCTGGGTTGCCGCGCTGCTGGCCAGCCTGCTGGCGCTGGAACACCTGTTCCGGCCCGACCTGGACGACGCCACGCTGGAACAATGGTTTGTCGGCAGTGAATCGGCTTACGGCCGCGTCCTGGCGCGTCTGTTTTCGCACTGGCTGATCACCGGGCTGCCGGTGATCATATTTTCGCCGCTGGCGGCCGAGATGCTGAATCTGCCGCGCGAGGCGCTGGGCACACTCGTTCTGAGCCTGGTCATCGGCACCCCGGCGCTAAGCCTGCTTGGCGGCCTGGCAGCGGCCCTGACGCTCTCGACCCGAGGCGCCAGCGTGCTGCTTTCAATCCTGATATTTCCACTGATCGTGCCGCTGGTGATCTTCGCCACCGGCGCTGTGGCAATGGCTGCCGACGGCATGAATCCGGGCGCTCACCTGGGCTTCCTTGCGACCTTTACAATATTGGCGGCAACCCTGGCGCCATTTGGCATCACAACAGCTTTGAGGATGAATGTGGAATGATCTGGAAAACGCTGAAACTGTGGTTTCACAAGCTGGGATCGCCGCCCAGCTTCTATCGCTTCGCGAAAATCGTGGCACCCTGGCTGTGGGCCGGCTTTGCGGTTACCGCCGCGATCGGCATGTACCTGGCGCTGTACGTGGTTCCGCCCGATTACCAGCAAGGCGATACCGCGCGAATCCTTTATATACACGTGCCGGCGGCCTGGCAGGCCATGTTCATCTACGGCGTCATGACGCTGCTGGCGGTCATCGCACTGATCTGGCGCATCCGTCTGACCGAAATTCTGGCAATGTCATGCGCACCGATCGGTGCGGCGATGACGCTGATCTGCCTGGCGACCGGTTCGATCTGGGGCAAGCCGATGTGGGGCACCTGGTGGGAGTGGGATGCCCGCATGACCTCCATGCTGGTGCTGCTGTTCATCTACATCGGCATCATGGCGCTGTACGCGGCCTTCGACGATCATCGCAAGGGCGCTCGAATTGCATCGTTGCTGGTGCTGGCCGGTGCGGTCAACCTGCCGATCATCCATTTCTCGGTCGAGTGGTGGAACACGCTGCACCAGGGCCAGACCATTCGCCTGATGGGCGAATCGTCGATGGATGCCTCGATGCTGCCGCCGCTGATCTGGATGGTGGTCGCAACCAAGCTGTTTTTCGGCGCCGCGCTGCTTGACCGCGCACGCAATGAACTCCTGCGCCAGGACCAGTCTAAAAAATGGGTCAGAAAAGATGTCCTGGCGGGCGACAATGCTTGATCCAACGCAATGCCCCAGCCACACGCAGTCGGTATATTGCCAGTTCCGATTTCCATGCAAATCGGGTCCGCCAACGATTGCCAGATCACGATTTGAATGTACCGAATGGAGAATGCCGAAATGATTCCTGAATTCAGTCACCCTGCCTATGTCTGGAGCAGTTATGGAATTTTTATGTTGATCATGCTGTGGCAATGGGCCCAACCGCTGATTCGCCGCCGCAAAGTGCTGAGCAACCTGCGTGAGGCGCAAGCCGAGCAACGGGCTGCCGGAGGGATGACCTCATGACCCCGACCCGCAAGCGCCGCGCCACTTTCGTTTTGGTACTGGTTCTCGGCCTGGCCGCGGCCACCACCGTGGGCATCATCTCGATGAATCAGAACATGATGTTCTTTTTAAGCCCAAGCGATGTCCAGGCCGAAGAACTGCCGCCGGACCGACAATTCCGTCTCGGTGGGCTGGTCGTCGATGGCAGCGTGAACCGAAATTCAGAAGACCTGGCGGTGCAATTTACCGTCACCGACGGCGCCCATGAAGTCCCGGTTGTTTTCAACGGCATCCTGCCCGACCTGTTTCGGGAAGGCCAGGGCATCATCGCGCACGGCTATCTGCGCGGCGGCCGTTTCGAGGCGCATGAAGTTCTGGCCAAGCACGACGAGACCTACATGCCGCCGGAAGTCCAGAAGGCGCTGGACAAGGCCGGCCACACGATGGAAGACCAGCCATGACCGCAGAATTTGGCCAGATGGCGCTGGTGCTCGCGCTGCTGCTGGCGATTTGCCTTTCGGTCCTTCCATTGCTCGGCGCATGGCGCAACGACGCCAGGCTGATGGCAACGGCTTCATCGCTGGCGATCGGCCTGTTCGTGTTCGCTCTGGCTGCGTTCGTGACGCTGGCCTCGGCATTTCTGGCGAACGATTTCACGATCGCCTATGTGGCCAACCACTCCAACCTGCTGTTGCCCTGGTACTACCAACTCAGCGGCATCTGGGGCGGTCACGAGGGCTCGCTGCTTTTGTGGATTCTGATGCTGTGCGGCTGGATGGTTGCGGTGGTAGCGCTTTCGGCGCCGCTGTCGCGGCCTTTCAGGGCCCGCGTGCTGGCGGTGATGGGCATGATTGCCGTCGGCTTTCTGTCGTTCACGATCTTTACCTCCAACCCGTTCGACCGCATCCTGCCCGGCGTTCCCGACGGCAACGACCTGAATCCGCTGCTGCAGGACCCGGGCATGATCTTCCATCCGCCGCTGCTCTACATGGGCTACGTGGGTTTCTCGGTGACCTTCGCCTTTGCCATCGCCGCGCTGCTCGGTGGCCGCCTGGACGCCGCCTGGGCGCGCTGGTCGCGCCCCTGGGCCGCCGTGGCCTGGGCCTTTCTCACC
>JAVVET010000053.1:0-22131 GCA_032251235.1 Wenzhouxiangellaceae bacterium | reverse complement strand
CTTACGCCTTCCGAATCACCCGCCCGCAGCGCCACAAAAGATAGTTCGCCACCAGCCAGAAGCGCTTGAATGCCGGGTTTCGGGTCTGCTTGTGGTGGTAGCGATAGTAGATCTGCTGCACGATGACGGCCAGCCGGAACAGGCCATAGACCTCGTAGAATGCCCAGTTTTCAGGGGTATAGCCCATTTTCTTGCAGTAATACTCGACCACCTCGCGACGCGTAAACATGCCCGGCAGATGGGTCGGCTGGCGGCGGAATGCGCGGAAGACGCGGTCGTCGTCGGCTTGCACCCAGTAGGCCATCGCGTTGCCCAGGTCCATCAGCGGGTCGCCCAGCGTGGCCATTTCCCAGTCGAGCACGCCGATGATTTCCAGCGGGTCGTGTGGGTCCAGAACAAGGTTGTCGAAGCGGTAGTCGCCGTGAATCAGGCGGATCGCCACCTCGTCGGGGGTATTTTCGGCCAGCCAGTCCATGATGCGCCGACCTTTCATTACGTTCCAGGTCCGGGCCCGGGCGAACCTTTCGGACCAGCCGCCGATCTGGCGCCGGTTGTAGCCGGCGCCTTTGGCCAGCCCGGCAAGGCCCGCCTCGTCGACGTCCACCGAGTGCAACTCGATCAAACAATCGATCGCGTTGCGGCATAGCTGCTGCGTGTCCGGCTCCGACAGGCGCATGCCTTTTGGCAGGTTGGCGCGCGGGATAATGCCCTCCAGGCGCTGCATCACGTAAAAATCCGAGCCGATCACGTCATGGTCCTCGCAGGCGGCCAGCATCTCGGGCACGTAGGGAAAAACAGGCTGCAGCGCTTTCTGGATAAGGTACTCGCGAACCACGTCGTGGGCCGACTTCGCCTTGGTACCGCTCGGCGGCCGGCGCAGGATCAAATCGCGATTGTCGTAGCGCAGGCGATAGGTCAGATTCGATGCCCCGCGCGGAAACTGCTCGACCTGTGGCTTTCCCTGCAGGCCTTTGACGTGCTGCTTGAGCCAGGCGTCCAGCGCTTCGACATCGAAGGCGTCTTCTTCGCGCACCGCACGCGGCTTGTCGATCAGCTTCTCGTTGCGGGACTCGGCCATTTTGGGACTCCAGATTTCAATGTTTCAGATCTTCAGATCTTGTGCTTTGATCAGCCCGCATTCGCTTAGCGCCGGCGCGGCCGGGGGAGGCGCAAGGATTCCTGGCGCCGGACTTCTGATCACCGACCACCGACCACCGGCTACCGGCTACCGGCTACCGGAACAGACTGGCCGGCCTTCTTCCCCGCGTACTTGCCGAACTCGAACCGCGCCACCAGCATTTTGTGCACTTCATCCGGCCCGTCGGCCAGACGCAGCGCGCGTGCCCCGGCCCAGGCCTGGGCCAGCGGGAAGTCCTCGCACATGCCGGCGCCACCGTGCAGCTGGATCGCCAAATCGATGACGCCAAGGGCCATGCCGGGCACCGCGACCTTGATCTGGGAGACTTCGTTCATGGCGCCACGGATGCCTTTTTGATCGAGCGTCCAGGCCGCCTTGAGGACCAGTAACCGGGCCTGCTCGATGGCAATGCGGGCCTCGGCAATGCGCTCGGCATTGCCGCCGAGCTTCGCCAGCGGCTTGCCGAATGCCTGGCGCGACAGGGCGCGCTTGCAGGCAAGCTCCAGCGCCATTTCGGCCAGCCCGATCGAGCGCATGCAGTGGTGGATTCGCCCCGGTCCCAGACGGCCCTGGGCGATTTCGAAACCCTTGCCAGGACCGGCGATCACAGCCAACTTCGGCAGCCGCACGCCATCGAACGAGACCTCGCCGTGGCCGTAGGGCGCGTCGTCGAAGCCCATGGCGTGCAGCATCCGCTCGATCTTCACGCCTTCGGCATCGACCGGCACCAGGACCATGGAATGACGCTCGTGCCGATCCGCATCGGGGTCGGTCAAGCCCATGAAAATCAAGACCTTGCAGTCGGGATGCCCCAAACCGGTCGACCACCACTTGCGACCGTTTAGCACCACCTCGTCACCGTCAATCTTCGCGGTGGCTTCCATGTTGGTCGCGTCCGACGAGGCCACGGCGGGCTCGGTCATGCAGAATGCCGAGCGAATCTGGCCGGCCAGCAGCGGCTTCAGCCATTCGTCCTTCTGCGCCTCGGAGCCGTAGTGATAAAGCACTTCCATGTTGCCGGTATCGGGCGCGTTGCAGTTAAACACCTCCGGCGCAATCAAGGAACGCCCCATCACCTCGGCCAGCGGCGCGTACTCCAGCGTGCTCAGCCCGGCACCCAGTTCGGCATCCGGCAAAAACAGGTTCCAGAGCCCCTGCGCGCGCGCTTCGGCCTTGAGTTCGGCCATACCTTCGGGCACCTGCCAGCGGTCGCTGCCGTGGCTGATGCGTTGCTGAACTTCTTGCTCGAACGGAACGACACGCTCGCTGACGAATTGTTCGAGTCGTTGCTGCAATTCTTTGGATCGTGCGGATTGGGTCAAGTCCATGGCGGGCTTCCGGTCAGTTGATGGTTTCAAAACCAGCGGCATCAGGCCGATATTGCCGTTAAATTCGGCCATCCTCGGGTTTCTGCCAGAGCCCGCAGCTGAATGGCAATCGGGCAATAAAACTCATCAGGATGTGTGGTTTACGATGGCGGACGGTCGAACCCGCCTTGCCTTCAAATGCAGCCCAACCAGTGGGCTGCACGACGGGTCGCTGGCTCGACGCTACAACGGTTCGTAGTCGAATTTTTGCCCGCCCACCGAGGCTTCGGCCATCAAGCCGCCCTTGGCCAGGATAAACACCGCGACACCTTTCTCATAGCTCGTCGTTGCAGCCTTGCCGGCCGTCGCGACAATGGCGGTGGCTTGCGCTGAAAACTCGTAATTGCCACGTTGAAAGGTCCGCAGCGCGGCGTCATCCTGGAAGAAGATGACCTGGGAGAAGTTCTGAACCCCGATTTGGGCGCCAAATGTGGCCTGTGTGATGCTGGTCCGACCAATCGGCTCGCCGCGCTGGAATACGATACCTCGGCCGTACGAGCCGCCGAAACCGAAGCCGCCCTTGCCGACGCTTGGAAATACTGCATAGCCATGCGCATGATCGACCCAGTCCTGCAGACTCGGATCGCGATCGACAAAGCGCACCAACGCGGCCCGAGAGTCGGAGATCAAGACATTGTCGGAAGGTGCCGACGCACATCCGGCCAGAAAAAGCACGACCCCGCCCATCAGCATGGTCGCCAGGAAGTTTCGGTTCATGAAGTTGTCATAGTGCATGTCATATTCCTTGAAAATAAAAGTGCCAATGTCAGATTGTCGTTTCGCGTGCGCGTTCCTGTGGTTCATCCGGAAACTGCAATTGCGCCAGGCGCTGGTAAAGCCCCGAACGCTGCAGCAGTTGATCATGCGTACCCTGCGCCACCAATTGACCGTTTTCGATCACCAGTATGCGGTCGGCTCGTCGGACTGTGGCCAGCCGATGCGCGATCACCAACACCGTGCGATCGCGGCTGGCCTCATCGATGGCCTGCTGTACCAGCCGCTCACTCTCGGCGTCGAGACTGGCCGTGGCCTCGTCCAGTAGCAATATGGCCGGTGTCTTGATCAACGCACGCGCAATCGCAAGGCGCTGGCGCTGGCCACCGGAAAGCCGCACGCCGCGTTCGCCAAGGAAAGCATCGTAGCGCTGCGGTAGCGCCCGGATGAATTCGTCGGCCTGTGCCAGGCGCGCGGCCTGGGTCACCTGATCGAGTGTCGCGTCCGGCTGGCCATAGCGAAGATTGTCGGCGGCCGATCCTGAAAACAGCACCACATCCTGCGATACCAGGCCCAGGGCGGCGCGCAGCTCGACCGGATTGTATTGGCGAACGTCGTTTTGATTGATCTGAACGATCCCGCTGTCCGGGTCATAAAACCGCAGAATCAGCTGAAAAATCGTGCTCTTGCCGGCGCCCGAAGGCCCCACCAGCGCCACCGTTTCGCCGGGTTGAATGGTGAAATCCAGGTTTCGCAGAACCGGCTCGTCCGGACGCGACGGGTAGGCGAAGCTCACGTCCTGAAATTGAAGGCTGGCCGGTCCGGCAGGAAACGGGACAGGCTCGTGCGGCTGACTCAGGAAATTCTCCGCTGTCAACAATTCAGCAAGCCGCTCCATGGCCCCGGCGGCGCGCTGAACCCCGCCCCAGACCTCGCTCAGCGACGCCGTGGAACCGGCAGCCAGCAGGGCGTAGAGCACGAACTGGCTCAGTTGTCCGGGCGTCAGCCCGCCCTCCAGTACAGCTTGCGCGCCGAGGCGAAGGACGAACGTCACCGAGCCGAAGGTCAGCAGAATGACCAGTACGATCAGCACAGTGGTCGCCGCGATGCGCTTTTTCTGGGCCTGGAAAGCGAGCTCGACCTGGCGTCCAAAGCTTTCGCTCTCGCGCCGTTCCTGGGCAAAGGCCTGGACGGTCGCGACGGCATTGATGGTTTCATCGCCGTGCGAGGAAAAATCGGCCACCCGGTCCTGGGCGTCACGCGACAGGCGGCGAACCCAGCGGCCCAGAAGCGCAACCGGCAGGATTACCAGCACGATCATCAACCCGATCACGCCGGCCAGAGAAGGCGCTGTGACCACGAGCAGGATCGAACTGCCGATCAGCATCAACACGTTGCGGGCTGCAACCGAGGCACTCGAGCCAATCAGCGATTCGACCAGCGTGGTATCGGTATTGAGCCGCGACAACACTTCGCCGGTGCGGGTGGTGGCGAAAAATTCCGGCTCCATTGCAATCACCCGCGCGTAGACGTCGCGGCGCAAATCGGTGACGATTCGCTGGCCGAACCAGGACACCCAGTAAAAGCGCATCCCGCCGGCTACCGCCATCAGCGCTGCTGCGCCAAACAACAGCCAGAACCAGCGATTGATGGTGGCCGGATCGTCGGCCATGAAGCCCTTGTCGATGACCTGCCCGACGGCGGCCGGGATGGCCATGGTGCCGGCCGCAGCAAGGGTCAGGAACAGCGCAATCAAGCCAAGCTGGAAGCGATAACGACGCATGTACGGCATCAGCGCTTTCAGCGAGGCGATATTGCGACTGCTGGCGCGGAGTTGTGCTTCGTGATCTGGGTCAGCCATAGAATTACTTTATCAAGTCATCATCAAAAATTATTGGCATTTTCGCTTCAATGTGCAGGTTGCGACTTTGCCAGCCTGCGCAGCTGGCGTGTCCGTTGCCAGCTTGCGCCTGTGTAGAGCACCAGTGCCATCCAGATACACGCGAAGGCGACCGCATGATTCATCGAAAATGGCTCGCGGAACAGGAATACGGCCAGGCAAAAAGAGATCGACGGGGCCAGGTACTGCATCAAGCCGACGGTAATTAACGGCAAGCCTCGGGCGGCCGTGGCAAACAGAACCAACGGCAGCACCGTGACCAGGCCGGTGCCAACCAGCAACAGATCCAGCGACGGATCGATTCGGCCAAATGCCAGGGCGCCCCGGCTGGCGCTCCAGATCAACCAGACCAGGGCCAGCGGCGTCATCATCAGCGTTTCCCAGAACAGCCCGACCATCGGCCCGACATCGGTCATTTTGCGCACCAGGCCGTAAAGACCGAAGCTGACGGCCAGCGTAAGCGCCAGCCACGGCGGCTCCCCGACCATGATCGTAAGATACAGCGTTCCGGCGGCGGCCAGGGCCACTGCGACGATCTGGGCACCGAACATGCGCTCTCGCAGCACGATCGTTCCCAAAATCACGCTGACCAGCGGGTTGATGAAATAGCCAAGGCTGGTTTCCAGCACACGGTCGGAGTTGACTGCAAACACGAAAACCAGCCAGTTCAGCGCCACCAATGCGCCACTGAGCAACAAGGCGAGTGCGATTTTGGGGCGAATTCGGACCCGGGAAATCAAATCGCCGCGATATCGCAGCAACAAGGCCAGCAGCAAAAATCCGACCGACCAGACCACGCGATGAGCGATGACTTCGTCAGCGCCGGCCACTGCGACCAGCTTGAAGTAAAGCGGCACCATTCCCCACAAACCAAAGGCGGCCAGACCGGCAGCCAGGGGTCTTCGGAAATCATCCTGTGCCGAAACGGCAAGTTCGGTTGCGGCGGTCATCGAGGACGATGCCCGGACCCGGAGCTTCTGCAGCCGTGCTTATGCTTCATCAACCGCCGTCATCGGATTCGTCGCTCTTTCGGGTGCCGCGATTGAGCAGGTCCATCAGCCGCCGACCGCCTTCCTGCTTCAGCGCCTCGCCGATATCCGGCGTCAGTTTCGGGCTGGCCAGTGTTCCACCGAGTTGCAGCGGAATCTGGTCCAGGCGCTCGCTATCGAGCCGAACCAGGCCATCCAGCGATAGATCCGACAGGCCAAGAGCGACGTCCCCACTGACGCCAAGGAGTTCTGTAACCAGCTTGAGACCCGGCAATCGGATGGTGCCGTCAGTCACCACGATCTCGCCGGCGAAGGTCTTGAACTCGGTCGTGCCACCAATGCCGGAGCTGACTGCCTGTGTGATATTCCGACTGGCCAGCGCGTCCACCATGCCATCCAGATTCAAGCCCTTGACGAGGCCATTTCTGAAGTCATAACTGCCCTGTCCGTTGAGCGTACTCAAAATCGAATCGACGTCCAGCCCGCGTGCGCTGAAATCAAGCACCAGGGCGCCGCTGCCGGCAAGGTACTGGTCCAGTCCCCAGGCCGAGAGGGCCTGGCCGAGATTCTCGAGGTCGAACACGGGGCTGAATTCAATCTCGGGCGGCTCTGCGTTCAAATCGACCATTGCAACCGCATCGATTCGCCCACCCTGCAAGGCACCGGCCAGCGGATCGATCGAAACCAGACCATTTTCAGCCTGCATTCGGGCACGAATGGAGCTCAGGGTCAGCCCGGAAATGATCATCTCGTCCAACGTCAAATCGGCATCAAGGTCGATGTCGCGAAAGATCAACAATGGCGACTCGGCTTGTTCGTCGGCCTCGGCCTGCGCGGCCGGCATCGCCGCCAGCAACGAATCGACATCGAGCCGCTGCCCTTGCATGGTCGCATCGATCTTCGGCCGATCGCCATCGGTATAGGCGAAAGCCACGGTGTATTCGTTATCGCCGAGTTTCAGCGAACCTTCACTGAAGCTGGCGATCAACGGTGGCCCCATTTCAACTGTAGCGTCACCGGACAAGCCCAGCGTCATGCCGGAATAGTCGGCATTCAGCGATAAACCATCCACGCGCACGGGTCCTGTGCCCGAAGGAACGGTAAGCGACCCGCTCAAGTCGATGTCGTCGACGAGCGCCGGATCGCCGAGCGCGCCTTCGAACTGGAATGGAACGGCCTGATCGAAGCTGAAGCTTTCGATGCGCAACCGATCGATCACGAAAACCTCCCGTGTATCGGCTGCGGCGTCACTAAGCACCAACCTGACGCTTTCCAGCCGAATCGTGCCGGTGGAAATCTCGGCGCCCTCGACGCTGGGCTCGGACTCTGCCGGCGGCGATGAACCGGCCAGGCCATCAAGTGTCGAGCGCCCGGAGCGATCGGTGTGGATGTTGAGCTCAGCCTGCTCGAGCGCGATATCGCCGGTCTCGACGTTTCCACGAAGCAGCGGCATCAACGACAGCGACATGCGGAACTCGTCGGCCCGAAACAGCCCGGGACCCGTGTAATCCTCTGGTCCCGAAAGCGCAACATCGTTCGCCACCAGCGAAATCCGGGGAAAAACCTTGAGCTTCAGGGGGCCATTGATCACCAACTCCCGACCCGTTTGCGCGCGAACCTGCTCGGTCGCAATCTGCTTGAGCCTGGCCTCGTCGAAATAAAGTACCAGGGTCGCCCAGAGACCCAGAATTATGACCACGACCGCAGCAACGAATATCAAAAGCGCTCTCATCACGTGACTCCAGTTCCAATTTCATCCATTGTACCGCTGCGGACTTTCCACGAATGGCCGATTGCCGGCTAAACACGCCTTATTCACCACGCCTGCCGCTGACACTGGCCGGGAACCGCCCTGCAACAGGCTGGTTGGTGTCCGACAGATCGCCCGCCATCGGCCGTCGCTTCGACTCGAGGCGCGAGGCGAGCAACCGAGCTGCGGCGTGTACGGCCGAACCGAACGAGGCGGGTCTGTTCCGGACTTTCGGACAGTGCCCCGGTGCACAGCCCGGCGCCGCGCATTCGGGCGCCGCGCAAGCGGGCACATCGGCAGCGTACAGTTGAGCGGCTTGCCGGTGAGTTCGGTCGCGGAACGTGCCGGCTACAGGCCCTGGCAACACCTGTCGACCAAGCGACGAAAAACGCGGGATAAAAAAAAGCCCGGCATGTAGCCGGGCTTTCCTGAACCTCCGGTTCAACACCGGAATTCGCTCACTCAGTAGCCGGCTGCTCCGGCCCGTTGGGCCTTCCTACCAACTCGACGTAGGCCATGGGCGCCTTGTCGCCGGTGCGGAAACCGCACTTCAGGATCCGGATATAACCACCCGGGCGTTCCAGGTAGCGCGGCCCGAGTTCGCCGAACAGCTTGCCGACCGCCTCTTTGTCGCGCAGGCGTGCAAACGCCAGTCGACGTTTGGCCACGGTATCGTCTCCGGCCATGGTGATCAGCGGCTCGGCGACCCGGCGCAGTTCCTTGGCCTTGGGCAACGTGGTACGAATCAATTCATGCTTGAACAGGCTCGACGCCATGTTCTTGAACATCGCACGTCTGTGCGATGAGTTCCGATTGAGCTTGCGGCCAGCCTTACGATGACGCATGGGTATTTCTCCTTATACAGTTTCGCGCGCCAGATTCGACGGCGGCCAGTTTTCCAACCGCGTGCCCAGCGACAGGTCGTGTGCGGCCAGAACGGTCTTGATTTCAGTTAACGATTTCTTGCCAAGATTCGGCGTTTTCAGCAACTCCGTTTCGCTGCGCTGCACCAGGTCTCCAACGTACTGAATGTGTTCGGCCTTGAGGCAGTTGGCCGAGCGAACGGTCAGCTCCAGATCGTCGATCGGGCGCAACAGTACCGGGTCGAAACTCTGTTCGTCCTTGGCTTCCTCGTCCTTGTCGCGCGCCACGAAATCCACGAATACCGACATCTGGTTGACCAGGATACCGGCGGCAAGCTTGACTGCGTCCTCGCACGACATCGTCCCGTTGGTCTCGATATCGAGAACAAGCTTGTCCAGGTCCGTGCGTTGCTCAACCCGGGCACTCTCGACACTGTAGGCAACGCGGTGCACCGGGCAATACGACGCATCCAGACGCAGTCTGCCGATGGTCCGGGACTCGTCTTCATTAAAACGCAGCGTCGCGGCCGGCTGATAACCGACTCCGCGCGAAACCTTCAGCTGCATGCGCAGCTTCTGAGGCTTGGTCAAGTGGCAAATGACATGATCGGGATTGACGATTTCCACATCGTGCCCGAGCTGAATATCGCCGGCTGTGACCGGTCCGGCCTTGTCTGCCGACAAGGTCAGCGTCGCCTCTTCGCGGCCATGCATGCGTACGGCCACTTCCTTCAGGTTGAGGAGGACTTCGACAATGTCTTCCTGCAGCCCTTCGACCGACGTGTATTCGTGCAATACGCCCTCGATTTCCACCTCTGTGATGGCCGCACCGGGAATCGACGACAACAGCACGCGACGCAGGGCATTGCCCAGCGTGTGGCCGAAGCCGCGCTCCAGCGGTTCCAGTGTGACCTTGGAACGGCGAGCCGAAATATCGTCGACAATCAAGCCCTTGGGCTTGAGCATGCTCTCAATCAATGCATATGCACTCGTCATGAATGCCTCTCTGTCAATAAACTTGCGAAATAACACGTCCGGCGAACCGGAATGACCGCCACAACAACATGACGCTTACTTCGAATAAAGTTCCACGATCAGGTTCTCGTTGATGTCCGGCGGCAGATCGTCACGCTCGGGCAGTGATTTGAAAACCCCTTCAAGCTTCTCCGCATCGACCTCGACCCACGGTGCTACCAGATCCAGATCGCGCGAAATGCCAATCGATTCCTTGATCCGAAGATGGTTGCGCGCCTTTTCCCGAATCGAAATCCGGTCGCCGGCAGCCACCTGGTAAGACGGTATATTGACCACCTTGCCATTGACTTCAATTAAGCGATGGCTGACCATCTGGCGCGACTGGGCGCGTGTAATTCCGAAGCCCATCCGAAATACGACGTTGTCCAGACGACCTTCCAACAGCAGCAACAGGTTTCCACCGGTCGCGCCCTTTCGCTGCGCGGCCTTCTTGTAATAGTTGCGAAACTGCTTTTCCAGCACGCCGTACATGCGCCGGACCTTCTGCTTTTCCCGCAACTGCAAGGCATAATCAGAAAGGCGCTGACGACGGGATGCGCCGTGCTGACCAGGAGGCTGTTCAAGCTTGCACTTTGAGTCCAGGCTACGCGCCGGGCTCTTCAGGCCAAGGTCGACGCCTTCGCGACGCGCCAGCTTACAGGTTGGTCCGATATATCTAGCCATTGAAAAATTCCGTTGATTCGAAAATGAAGCTACACGCGGCGCTTCTTGGGTGGGCGACATCCGTTATGCGGAATCGGCGTGACATCGATGATGTTGATGATCTTGTAACCCAGCGCATTCAGGGAGCGAACCGAAGATTCACGGCCCGGGCCAGGCCCGTTGACGCGCACTTCGAGATTCTTCATGCCGTATTCCTGCGCGGCTTTACCAGCGTGCTCGGCAGCGACCTGGGCAGCAAATGGGGTCGACTTGCGCGAGCCACGAAACCCTGAACCACCCGAAGTCGCCCAGGACAAGGCATTGCCCTGCCGGTCGGTGATCGTAATGATCGTATTATTGAAGGACGCGTGCACGTGTGCGATGCCGTCCGCGATGGTCTTTTTGACCTTTTTCTTGCCTTTGGCTGTCTGCTTGGCCATGTTCGTCTGAATCCTTTAGCGAATCGGGCGCCGCGGTCCCTTGCGGGTCCGGGCATTGGTACGTGTACGCTGACCGCGCACAGGCAAGCCGCGTCGATGCCGCAGGCCGCGGAAGCAGCCCAGGTCCATCAGGCGTTTGATGCTCATGCCGACCTCACGCCGAAGATCGCCCTCGACACGAAAATCGGCAATCAGCTGACGAATTTTTTCTTCGTCGCTTTCGGTGAGTTCCCGCACCTTTTTAGAAGGTGCGATGCCCGACTTCTCACAAATCATCAGTGAGCGGGTCCGGCCAATACCGTAGATCTGGGTCAATGCGACCCAAATATGCTTATTGGGCTGCAAGTTTACGCCTGCAATGCGAGCCATTCAAATTCTCCGTCGATGCGATACGCCGTGTACGTCAGTTCAGACCGACGCAAACCAGCAATTATAGCAGTTTTTTTAGCCAATTCCAATATCTGATCAATGATTCGAGCGGCCGGGGACTCAGCCCTGGCGCTGCTTGTGCTTCGGATCACTGCAGATGACAAATACCACACCGCGACGACGAACGATCTTGCAGTTGCGGCAAATTCTCTTGACTGACGCCTGTACTTTCATTGTTGCTTTCCTGTTCCAGAAATCGCCCGGATCGGCGACCGAATGGTTTCAAAATCAATTATCAGCGCCGTACGACGCCAGAGCGGCCATAGCCTTTCAGGTTCGCCTTTTTCAACAGGCTGTCATACTGGTGCGACATCAAATGGGCCTGCATCTGCGCCATGAAGTCCATGGTCACAACCACAATAATCAGCAGTGACGTGCCGCCCAGGTAGAACGGAACATTCCAGCGCATCCGCAAAAACTCGGGAAACAGGCATACCGCCACCAGGTAGAGCGCGCCGACCGCAGTCAATCGGGTCAGAACGTAATCGATGTATTCCGAGGTCTGACGGCCCGGGCGAATTCCAGGAATGAAAGCACCGGACTTCTTCAGGTTATCGGCCGTTTCCCGAGAATTGAACACGATCGCCGTGTAGAAAAAGCAGAAGAAAGCGATCATGCCACCGAACAACAGCAGGTAGATCGGCTGTCCCGGCGTCAACAGCTGCGAGATCTGCTGCAACAGCCCGGACTGGCCCGCCTGTCCAAACCAGGTTGAAATCGTGGCCGGAAACAGCACCAGCGAGGATGCGAAGATCGCAGGAATCACACCGGCCATATTCACTTTCAACGGCAGGTGCGTCGATTGATTCTGGTAGGCCTTGCGGCCCTGGCGCTGCGCATAGTTGACGGTAATCCGGCGCTGACCCCGTTCGACAAAGACCACGAACGCCGTGATCGCAAACGCCAGAACGACCAACAGCAGTACTGCCAGCGGGCTCAGTTCGCCGGTTCGCGCCAACTCGAGCGTCGAACCAATAGCAGCCGGCAGGCCGGCGACGATACCGGCGAAAATGATGATCGAGATCCCGTTGCCGATGCCGCGCTCGGTCACCTGCTCACCCAGCCACATCAGGAACACAGTCCCGGCTGTCAGCGTAATCACGGCACTGAAAATAAACGCCGGACCCGCGATGATGACGACCGGCAATCCGGCGCCCGCACTTTGAGTCTGCAGTGCGGCGGCGACGCCGAACGACTGGAACAGCGCCAGCACCACCGTGAAATAGCGTGTGTACTGGGTAATCTTGCGCCGACCGGACTCGCCTTCCTTGCGCAGCTGCTGAAGCTGTGGAATGGCGTGGCTCATCAACTGCATGATGATGGCCGCGGAGATATAAGGCATGATTCCGAGCGCAAAAATCGAGAACCGGCCCAGAGCCCCACCCGAGAACATGTTGAACATGTCCACGATGGTTCCGCGCTGCTGATCCATGAGCTGCAGCAGTGCGTCCGGATTGATTCCCGGAACGGGAATGAACGTGCCGAAACGAAACACCGCGAGTGCCGCCAAGACGACCAGCAAGCGATTGCGCAGCTCGGTCATGCGACCCATGCTGCCCAGCATCCCACCAACCTGAGAGGCTCCGGATGCCATTATTCGACCTTGCCGCCGGCAGCCTCGATGGCACCGACTGCACCGGCACTGAGATGCAGGCCGCGAACGGTAATCGCGCGCTCGAGCGTTCCGGTGTTGATCAGCTTGACCTTGCGCGTTCCACGGGACACGACGCCGGTTTGCTTGAGAACGTCAAGATCGATGACATCGTGATCGATCGAATTGAGCTGGTACAAGCGCACCTCGCGGGTATCGCGGTTGACCGCGGAGCGGAAACCCACTTTCGGGAGGCGCCGCTGCAGCGGCATCTGGCCACCTTCGAATCCGGTTTTATGAAAACCGCCCGAACGAGACTTCTGGCCCTTGTGGCCACGCCCTGCAGTCTTGCCAAGACCCGAGCCGATTCCTCGGCCGACACGCTTGCGCACAGTCCGCGAACCGTCACCTGGCTTGATTGAATTGAGTTTCATAATATTATTCCGTCTGTAAAGCTGAGCGGGTGTTGATCCCGCCGACTCAAAGCTGTTCGACCTTCAACAGGTAGATGACCTTGTTGATCATGCCCCTGATCGCCGGCGTATCTTCGACCTCGACGCTGTGATTCATGCGTCTGAGGCCAAGGCCGCGGACGGTCGCACGATGCTTGCCGATTTTTCCATTCGGGCTGCGGACCAGGGTCACGCGCAATCTCGGATTTTCAGTATTAGCCATGATTTTCCAGAATCTCCTCAATGCTCTTGCCACGCTTGATGGCGACCGTTTCCGGCGAAGCCATAGCCTCCAGGCCCTTGATCGTGGCCCGGACCAGGTTGATCGGGTTGTTCGACCCGACGCTCTTGGCCAACACGTTTTGCACACCAACCGCCTCGAACACGGCGCGCATCGCACCACCGGCGATCACACCCGTACCTTCCGATGCGGGCTGCATGTAAACGCGTGAGCCGCTGTGCCGGGACTTCACGGGGTGCCAAAGCGTGCCCTTGTTCAGGGAAATACGCTTCATGTCGCGGCGGGCCTTTTCCATGGCTTTCTGGATTGCGAGCGGTACCTCGCGCGCCTTGCCATAGCCAAAGCCAACCTTGCCGTCACCATCGCCAACCACGGACAGGGCAGTAAAGCCGAATTGACGACCGCCCTTGACCACTTTGGCTACACGGTTAACCGCAACCAGCTTTTCGATGAAATCGTCGGATCTTTCGTGTTCTCTCGCCATATCGGTCGTCCAGAATTCCTGTCAGTTAAAACTTCAGTCCGGCTTCGCGAGCCGCGTCAGCCAGCGACTTGACCCGTCCGTGATACTTGAACCCGGAACGGTCAAATGCGACTTCGTTGATGCCTTCTGCGATCGCTTTCTCGGCAATCGATTTACCGACCGCCGAGGCGGCCGCGCAATCACTCGTTGACTTCAACTCACCGCGCAGGGCAGGTTGAACTGTCGAGGCAGTTGCGATCGTCCGGTCACCGGTAGCGGTAAAGACCTGGGCATAAATATGCCGGCCTGACCGAAACACCGAGAGCCGCGCCTTGTCGCCACGCGCGATGCGTGCGCGGGTCTTGCGCGAGCGCCGGAGCCTGCTGATATTCTTTACACTCATTTCCAATTCCTCTTAAAACCGCGCGTCAAGCCTTTTTGGCTTCCTTCATCACGACTCTCTCGCCCAGGTAGCGAACGCCCTTGCCCTTGTAGGGTTCGGGTGGCCGATAACCACGGATCTTGGCCGCAACCTGCCCGACTTTTTGCTTGTCCGGACCACGCACCACAACTTCGGTCTGGCTCGGGGTCTCGACAGTCACCCCGTCAGGAACCTCGAATTCGACCGGGTGACTAAAACCCAGCTGCAAATTCAATTTTCCGCCCTGGGCCTGTGCCCGGTAACCAACACCGACCAGCGACAGCTTCTTCTCGAAGCCGTTGGTCACACCCTCGATCATATTGTTGACCAGCGCGCGCATGGTTCCTGCCATCGCCGGATCGCCATCGGATGCCGGCGAGAAAGTCAGCACACCTTCCTCGTTGGCCATCGCCACCGTCGGGTGCAGCGTCATCGAAAGTTCGCCCTTCGGGCCCTTCGCATTCAGAGTCTGCTCCTGGCGGCTGAATTCGACCGATTTTGGCAGCTCAATGGGATATTTTGCAATTCTAGACATGATTCAATCCTTGGTCAGGCGACCGTACACAGAACTTCGCCGCCATGTCCTTCGCGACGGGCACGCATATCGCTCATCACACCCTTGGATGTACTCACGATGGCAATGCCCAGTCCGTCCCGAACGCGCGGAATATCATTGGCACCAAAGTACAAGCGGCGGCCGGGCTTGCTGACCCTGCGAACCTTCTCGATCACGCCGCGACCGTCGACATATTTCAGGTCGATTTCCAGCGCCGCGGTAGCCGCCTCGCCGGATTCGCGGTAATCCAGGATATAGCCTTCATCCTTCAACACCGCGGCGATTGCCAGCTTGCCTTTCGAAGCCGGCATGGAAACACTCTTCTTGCGCACGTCCTGTGCGTTTCGAATGCGCGTCAGCATGTCGGAAATTGGGTCACTCATACTCATCGTCTTAGCACCTTGTTACCAGCTGGCCTTGCGAAGGCCCGGAATATCGCCATTCATTGCAGCCTCGCGCAACTTGTTGCGCGCCAGGCCAAATTTGCGGTAAAACCCGCGCGGCCGACCGGTCTGACGACAGCGATTCCGAACCCGTGCCGGGCTGGAATCGCGCGGCAGTTTGCTCAGCGCAAAAATCGCAGCCTGCTTTTCTTCAAATTCAACCGTCGGATCGATAATCACCCGCTTGAGTTCCGCTCGCTTTGCGGCATATTTGCCGACCAGCTTGGCGCGCTTCTTGTCGCGCTCGATCATGGATTGCTTAGCCATCGTTCAATTAACTCCTTAACGTTCCCGGAACGGAAAACCGAAGGCTTCCAGTAAAGCCTTGCCTTCCTCGTTGTTCTTCGCCGAGGTCGTGATCGCAATGTCCATGCCGCGAATGGCATCGACCTGGTCATAGTTGATCTCCGGGAAGATGATTTGTTCGGTCACACCCAAATTGAAATTACCGCGGCCGTCGAACGACTTCGGGCTGATTCCCCGGAAATCGCGAACGCGCGGCAACGATACATTGACCAGGCGATCGAAAAACTCGTACATGCGATCGCGGCGCAGCGTGACCTTGGCGCCGATCGGGTAGCCGTCACGAATCTTGAAACTCGCCACCGACTTGCGCGCGATGGTCACGATCGGCTTTTGCCCGGCAATCTGGGCCATGTCGCCAACCGCCTTTTCGATCACCTTCTTGTCGCCCACCGCTTCTCCAAGGCCCATATTGATCGTAATCTTCTCGATCCTCGGGACCTGCATAACGTTGGTGAAGCCGAACTTTTCCTTCAGTTCGGCCACGACGGTATCACGATAAAATTCCTTCAACCTGCTCATTGCATTCGCCTCAAATATCGACTACTTCGCCGGTGGAGCGGAACACGCGAACCTTGCGGCCGTCTTCCAGCACCTTGAATCCGACTCGATCTCCACGATCGGTCGCCGGGTTGTACAGCATGATGTTGGAATCATGGATCGGCGCCTCGCGTTCGATGATTCCACCCGGCTGCTGACGCTGCGGATCAGGCTTCGTGTGACGCTTGATCATGTTGACGTTCTCGACCAGAAGTCGATCGCCACCCAGGACTTTGAGCACGTGGCCGCGCTGGCCCTTGCTTCGTCCGGCGATCACGATCACTTCGTCGCCTTTACGTATTCGTTGCATTGCTTGTCTACTCCTTACAACACTTCCGGGGCAAGCGATATGATCTTCATAAATCGCTCACCACGAAGTTCACGCGTCACCGGACCAAAAATTCGCGTTCCGATCGGTTCCAACTTGCTATTGAGAATCACTGCTGCATTGCCGTCGAATCGAATCAACGAACCGTCACCGCGCCGAACGCCTTTTCGCGTGCGTACGACAACCGCATTGTAAACCTCACCCTTCTTGACCTTCCCGCGCGGAATCGCATCCTTGACGGTGACCTTGATGACGTCACCGATGTTGGCATAGCGCCGCTTCGAGCCGCCAAGAACCTTGATACACATCACCTCGCGGGCACCACTGTTGTCCGCGGCTGAGAGTCTGCTTTGCATCTGAATCATTGTCTGCTAAGCTCCGATTACTGGGCGCGATCGACGATTTCGACCACTTTCCAGCTCTTGTTCTTGGAAATCGGTCGACCCGGCACGATCCGCACCGTATCGCCTTCGTTGCATTCGTTGTTTTCGTCGTGCGCATGCACCTTGCTTGTGCGGCGCATGTATTTGCCGTACAGCGGGTGCTTGATTTGACGCTCCAGGCGCACGGTAACAGTCTTGTCCATTTTGTTGCTGACGACCTTGCCGGTTGCAACATGCTCGACGCGACTTTTGCTGATTGCTTCACTCATGTCTGTTCACCTTGCGGCTGATTCAAAACCGTCTTGACGCGCGCAATATCGCGGCGTACCTGACGCAACTGATGCGGGTCGTTCAATTGACCCGTGCCCATCTGCATCCGCAGTTCAAACTGGCGTTTTCTAAGATCAACCAGCATGTCCCGGAGTTCCTGACCGGACTTCGCTCTAATTTCCGTAGCCTTCATTACAGCGACCTCGCAACCATCGTAGTCTTGACGCTCAGCTTGGCGGCGGCGCGGCGAAATGCTTCGCGCGCGACCTCTTCACTGACGCCTTGAATTTCATAAATCACACGCCCTGGCTGAACCGGTGCAACCCAGTACTCCACGTTGCCCTTGCCTTTGCCCATGCGCACTTCCACCGGCTTTTTGGTAATCGGCTTGTCCGGAAAAACCCGGATCCAGAGCTTGCCGCCGCGCTTGACGTGGCGCGTAATCGCACGACGTGCGGATTCGATCTGCCTGGCTGTCAGAAAACCGCGCGTGGTCGCCTGCAGCGCAAATTCGCCGAAGCTGACCTTGTTACCCACTTGCGCGAGACCACGATTGCGGCCCTTTTGCTGCTTTCTGAATTTTGTTCGTTTCGGCTGCAGCATTTCAGTTCTCCCGACCCTGACCCTTGCGGGACGATCTGCTTTCTTCCTGCTTTTCAGCATGAAGATCGAAGACATCGCCGGTATAGACCCATGCCTTGACACCGATGACGCCATAAGTCGTCTTCGCCGTGGCAGTGCCGTAATCGACACCAGCCCGAAGCGTATGAAGCGGTACGCGGCCTTCCCGGTACCACTCGCTGCGCGCGATATCTGCGCCATTGAGGCGACCGCCGACCTGGACCTTGATGCCCAGGGCGCCGAGGCGAATCGCATTACCGACGGCGCGCTTCATGGCGCGCCGAAACATGATGCGGCGTTCGAGCTGCTGCGCAATGCTTTCGGCCACCAGTCGTGCGTCGAGTTCCGGCTTGCGGACTTCGCTGACGCTGACGGCGGTGGGCACGCCCAGAATATCGGTCAGCTTGCGGCGCAGCTTTTCAATATCTTCGCCCTTCTTGCCGATGACGATACCGGGACGCGCCGTGTAAATCGTGACCTGGGCCTGCTTGGCCGGCCGGTCGATGTGAACACGGCTGACCGCTGCCTGCGCCAGAGCCTTGTCGATGAACTGACGCGCAGCAAGATCGCCATTGAGATTGTTGGCGAAGTCTTCGCGCTCGGCGTACCAGCGGGCATTCCAGTCCTTGGAGATGCCGAGCCGTATTCCGGTTGGATGTACCTTCTGACCCATAATTTTTCCTTATTGCTCCGCTACCGTGATCGTGATATGGCTGGTGCGCTTGAGGATTCGCGTATAACGCCCCTTGGCACGGGCACGGCCTCTTTTCAAGGTCGGTCCTTCATCGACCATCACCACGCTGATTTTCAGCTCGTCGATATCGGCGCCCTGGTTGTGCTCGGCATTGGCGACCGCGCTGAGCAGAACCTTGCGCACGATGTGCGCGCCTTTCTTGGTGCTGAAACTCAGCACCTCGTCAGCTCTTTCGACGTTCAGGCCGCGAACCTGGTCCGCGATCAAACGCGCTTTTTGTGCCGAAATGCGGGCACCCTTGAGTTTTGCAGTCGCTTCCATTGACAATCCCATCCTTACTTGGTCTTGCGGTCAGCAACGTGACCCTTGAATGTGCGCGTTGGCGCGAATTCACCCAGCTTGTGTCCAACCATGTTTTCGTTGATCAAAACGGGCACATGCTGGCGGCCGTTATGGACCGCAATGGTCAAACCCACCATATCGGGCAACACCATCGAGCGGCGCGACCAGGTCTTGATCGGCCGTTTGCTGTTGACTTCCAACGCCTTTTGCACCTTTGCGTGCAAATGCTGGTCGATAAACGGGCCTTTTTTCAGTGAACGTGGCATTGCGATTTCCTGTTACTTGCGTTTACGCTGACGAACGATGAACTGAGTCGTGCGCTTGTTTGATCGGGTCCGCTTGCCCTTGGTCTGCACGCCCCACGGCGTAACCGGGTGACGACCGCCGGACGTGCGCCCTTCACCACCACCGTGCGGGTGATCGACCGGGTTCATGACAACGCCACGAACGGTTGGTCGAACGCCGCGCCAGCGCCTGGCGCCGGCCTTGCCGAGCTTTTCAAGGTTGTGCTCGTTATTCGATACCTGGCCGATGGACGCACGGCACTGAGTGCTGACCTTGCGCATTTCACCGGACCGCAACAACACGGTTGCGTAGCGACCTTCGCGCGCGACCAGCTGGACGGCGGTACCGGCCGAACGCGCCATCTGCCCGCCCTTGCCGGGCTTGAGCTCGATGTTGTGCAGCGTCGTGCCGACCGGAATCGAACGAATCATCATCGAATTACCGGGTTTGATCGGCGCCTCGGCACCGCTGAGCACCTGATCACCCTCGAACAGGTTGCGCGGCGCGAGTATATAGCGGCGCTCACCGTCCGAATACTTGATCAGGGCAATATGCGCGCTGCGGTTCGGATCGTATTCGATCCGCTCGACTTCGCCACGAATGCCATCCTTGTCGCGCTTGAAGTCGACCAGACGGTAACGCTGCTTGTGTCCGCCGCCCTGGTGACGCGTGGTGATGCGCCCATTGTTATTTCGCCCACCGGTCGATTTCTTCGCTTCGGTCAAAGCCGCATGCGGCTTGCCTTTCCAAAGATGGTCGTGACGAATGCTTACGACGCCGCGTCGACCTGGTGAGGTTGGTTTTGCCTTGACAATTGCCATGGTAGTTTCCCGACTGATCCTTAATCTGCGTTCAGTTGTTCAATGGTCTGACCGGCCTGAACACGTACGTAGGCCTTTTTCCAGGTCTTCTGACGACCCGCGCGCGCCTTGAAGCTTTTTGACTTGCCCTTGACATTGAGCACGCGCACCTCTTCGACCTTTACATCGAAAAGCCCTTCAACGGCCTCCCGAATTTCAGCCTTGTCGGAATCGCGAATGACTTCGAACACGTACTGGTTCGAGTCCGCCTGTAGACGAGCCGTCTTTTCCGATACGTGCGGCAAACGCACAACCTGGTACATTCTTTCCTTGTTCATGCGAGCCACTCCTGAATTCTGGTAATCGCGGCAGTCGTCAGAATTACTCGCTCGGCGCCCACCAGGCTGACCGGATCGAGCTGATCGACCGTTGCAACGAATACGTTCGGAATATTGCGGCTGGCCAGGAACAGATTGCTGTCCAGGTCCGCATCGACAATCAAGCCGCGATCAAATTCGATGCCTGCAAGCTTCTCGAGAAGCAGTTGCGTGCGGGGCTCGGCGACCGTGAAATCATCGACGACCATCAGACGTTCCTGGCGCACCAGTTCGGAGAGAATCGCCGCGATTGCCGCGCGATACATCTTGCGATTGACCTTTTGCGAGTGATCCCTCGGGCTGGCTGCGAAAGTTACCCCGCCACCGCGCCATAGCGGGCTGCGGATGGTGCCGGCCCGAGCGTTGCCGGTACCCTTCTGGCGCCACGGCTTGCGGCCGCCGCCGGAAACCGCAGCACGATTCTTCTGTGCCTTGGTACCCGAGCGTGCGCCGGCCAGATAGGCGGTGACGACCTGGTGGACCAGCGATTCGGAAAACGGCCGATCGAACACGGCATCGTTGACCGTGATCTTGCTGCTTCCGCCTGTAATTGCGAGTTCCATGATGCGAATTCCTTTATTACGACTTGGTTGACGGACGCACGAACACATGACCGCCCGGCGCGCCAGGGACCGCACCGCGAATCAGCAGCAGATTGCGTTCGGCATCGACGCGAACGACTTCCAGATTCTGAGTCGTGACGCGCTCGGCACCCATGTGACCGGCCATCTTCTTGCCCTTGAACACTCGTCCAGGGGTTTGGCACTGACCAATGGAACCAGGCGCCCTGTGCGACAGCGAGTTACCGTGGGTGGCGTCCTGCATGCTGAAATTATGACGCTTGATGACACCGGCAAAACCCTTACCCTTGCTGGTGCCCGTGACGTCGACCTTCTGGCCGCTCTCAAAGCGCTCGACGGTGATTTCAGAGCCGACCGCCGGAATCTCGCCGTCGGCTGCTTCAATCCGAAACTCCCACAAGCCTTCACCCGGCTCGACGCCGGCTTTGCGGTAGTGACCAGCCGCAGGCTGGTTGACCAAAGACGAACGACGCGAACCGGAGGTAACCTGGATAGCCGAATAGCCGTCGCGCTCCTGTTCACGGATCTGTGTCACACGATTCGGGCTGACCTCGACGACCGTAACCGGAATGGAATTGCCATCCTCGGTGAAGATCCGGGTCATGCCGCGCTTGCGTCCTACGATTCCAATTGCCATGACTGCTAACTTCCTTGTCAGTACAGCTTGATCTGGACGTCGACACCGGCGGCCAAATCGAGTTTCATCAGTGCATCCACGGTCTTGTCGTTGGGATCCACGATATCCATCAAGCGCTTGTGGGTACGGATTTCGTACTGATCACGAGCATCCTTGTTAACGTGCGGGGAAATCAGCACGGTGTAGCGCTCTTTGCGCGTCGGCAGCGGAATGGGCCCGCGAACCTGTGCGCCGGTGCGCTTCGCTGTCTCGACGATTTCCCGGGTCGAGCGATCGATCAAGCGATGATCGAAGCCCTTCAAACGGATACGAATTCTCTGTTCGGCCATTGCCGTTACGCCTTTAGTCTGTCAAAGAACAATCTATCAGGACCCTGCCTTGGCAGGGCCACGAACACCACACCCAGGGCGCGGCAAACCAGCTTCAACGGTCCGGAATCAGCGGCCAGAAGGCCCGCCGGTCACAGCCGTCAAGATATTACTCGTGAATCTTGGCCACGACGCCGGCACCCACGGTCCGGCCACCTTCGCGAATCG